>NZ_JBBKBX010000001.1:0-240350 GCF_037890365.1 Blautia sp. HCN-20427
AGAAAAAGCCGCCGCATTACTGCGACAGCTCCTTCATTTCCTCAATCTTCTCTTTGTTATTCCGTAAATGTTCAATCATGGCTTCTCTGGCTTTTTGAGAATCATGAGCACGAATGGCATCCACAATCATCTGGTGGGTTCGGATAGTGTCCAGGGCCAGCGACAGGTCTGTAACATGAATAAACACAGACACACCTGCCTGAATCACCGGAATCAGCTTTGGCGTTACAGAATTTTTGCTGTATTTTGCTACTTTTTCATGGAACTCAATATCCTTTTCCATGTGCTGCTTTCTCTGTCTGCAAAGCACTGCCACCTCATCCGCTGTTTTCTGCAGTTCCTCTACTTCTTCTTCTGTGGCTCTCTCTGCCGCCAGCGCAGCAATCTCAGGCTCAATAATCATACGGATTTCGCATAAATCCATAGCCAGCTTCTTTTTGTCTTTTACAAAAGCAAAACCAAAAGGATCATCGACCACACCCGGATGATGGCACACGAAAGTACCTCTTCCTCTTTTTATCTCTACTACATTTCTGGATACCAGAATTTTTACCGCTTCCCGGATAGTGCCTCTTCCCACACCAAGCTGTTCTGCCATTTCAAATTCATTTGGCAGTTTATCACCAGCGTGCAGAGCCCTGTCGGTAATCAGATTAGCAATCTGCTCAGATACCTGCTCCGGCAACAGTTTGTTATTATTTTTCACTGACTCTAACATATATTTTTCCTCAATTTCCTATAACTGCATACCTATGCAAGTTCTTATTATATCAGTCTGCCAATGAAAAGTCTACTTTTACTCTGCAAAAACAGGAAAGAAACGATTTACATCATCAATCCCGGAAGGAACCCCTGGAACAAGGATAAAATGGACACAAAAATCAAAATAGCCACACCCGCTATAAACCCGCCGATACTCCAACCTCGGATTGTATCCGGTACGGAAATCCGGAAGAATCTGCTAATAGCCCAGAAACCGGAATCATTTGGCAAAGATAAACCGATACCGCCTGCACAAATGGCAATTGCACACAGAATAGGAGAAACTCCGCATGTGGCAATGGTACTGGATAAAATCGCTGCGGTTGTCATAAGGGCTACCGTTGTAGAACCCTGTGCGCAGCGGATAATTTGTGCAATCAGGAAACAGAGCACCAGAATCGGAATATTGAACTGAGACAAGGAACCGGCCACATAGTCTGCGATTCCCGTAGCCTGAAGAATTTTACCAAAAGCTCCGCCTGCACCTGTAATCAGAAGAATCAAACCTACCTGATCAGCTGCTTCTGTCATAATATCCGTAGCTGATTTTTCAATATATTTCCGGGAAATCAATGCTGCATATACAACACCTGCCATCATAGCAAAGTTTTTGTCGCCGATAAATTTTACAACAGGCGTTATCGCTGCGTCGTCTCCAAGCGCCAACGGCACAAAACTTCCCAGCAGAATCAGGATAATGGGAACCAGTAAAATGGACAATGCTTTTCCTGCGCCCATTTTCTTTCTGCCTGCAGCTTTGTTCATCTCTGCTTCTTCTTCGTCCAAATCTTCAAAGGTATAAAAATGATTGTTTTTGTGATCCTGCTTGTTCAGAAGCATACCATAGAAAATACCGCCGGCCAGCATACCTACAAAGGCAGAAATCAGAGCATAAAAGAAAAAGATACCAATTTCCACGCCCAGCTCTCCAGCCACAGCTAAAGGCGGGGCTGTCGGAAGTACCAGCGCAAAAGTACAGGTCGTTGCCACCGAAATCGCACAGGAAAAGGTAACCATGGAAATGCCTGTTTTTTTGGACAATACCCGAAGCATCGGTGCAAACATAATGTACACCACATCTCCAAACACCGGAATACCGGTAATAAATCCTGAAATTGCCACAGCAACCGGTGATTTTTTCTCTCCGAATATACCTAAAATTCCGTTGGAAATAGATTCGATACCGCCGGATTCAAACATGAATTTTCCCAGCATAACACCTAAGCCGGTTACCATACCAATACTGCCCAGAGTGCTTCCGAATCCGTCCGTAACTGTACTTGCCACATCCGGCAGCGGCATGTTCACCAATACCCCTGTACCAAATGCCGTCAGCAAAAGTGCAACAAACGCATTGAGTTTAAATTTAATAATCAGCAGCAGCAATACCACAATGGCAAGAATAAAAATGCCGATTAACAGTGGCCCTGATACCATTCCTCCTGAAAACATAATCGTTTCCTCCTTTTTCTTTTCCTTTTGATTGTTAATAGTAAGACGTATGACCTCTTTATTCCATACAAAGAATGTAGCATATAAGACGTCATACGTCAATAAGGAAACGAAATTATGTTGAATAATCATAAATTTATCGTTTAATTTTTATATATTTTGCACAACTATTTACGCAAAGTATTCCGGATACTTTTCAAAAATTTCTGAAAATCCTTTTCGGTAAGTTCCCAGATGTCGGTCGTAAAAATTTTTCCATTCAAAATCCGGTGCCATACCCAGAAGCAAAATCTGAAAAATTTTCTTATGCTCTTCATAAATATTTTTCAATTCGGTATGGTACATAATGGCATCCAGATACCGAATCCGGTCATAATGGGTACTGACTTTTTTCACTGCATACCAGGTGCGGGGTTTTCCTGCCATCTGGTACAGCAGATGGTGGAAAGAATCATCCAGTTTAAAAAAAGTATCTATCTTATCCTTCTGATGAAGGGCCGCTTTCTGTCTGTCCAGATTCTCTCTGAGTTCTGCCGCCTGCCCGGAAGAAATATTTCCCGCCATATGGGCTATAAGCTCCGGCTCTATAAGTGAGCGCAAAAAATATCCCTCCTTTAAAATGTCCAGTTGTATTCTGGAAATTTTAGAACCGCTTTGAGGATACACATCTACCAGATATTCCTCTTTCAGCATTAATACCGCTTCATGTATGGGTGTTCTGCTGGTATGAAAAAGTTCGGCTAATTCTCCTTCATTAATGGTTGTCCCCGGCAAAAGCTGCAGAGTCATAATATTATCCCTTAAAACACGGTACGCATACTCCCGGTTATTTTCTTTTTCTATTCTTTTTGACAGTATTATGGGCATATTTCTTCTTCTCCTGTTTTCCTTTCTTTCAGAATCGTAGCACAGGCCTCTTCTTCCGTCAATGGTCCGGTTGGAAGTATCTTTTTATCATAATACGTCATATGTTTTGTGTAGATTCTACAAGATATTCCCCTTTTTCTTGTAGGGATTTCATATTGCACTTTTTATGAGACTCTGCTATAGTGACTGCACAAACTGATATATCAGTTATCTGACCATCTTTATTCCAATTTCTTCTATATGGTACATATTTTATTTTAGTACTATAGATTATCGCAGCAAACTAATATATTAATATTATTTATGATGAAGGAGTATGGAATTATGAAAGCTATCAAAGTAACCGAACCATTTAAAGTAGAAATCGTAGATGTACCAAAACCAACTATCCAAAAGAAAGATGATGTCCTTGTACGGATTACCTCCGGGGGCATCTGCGGCTCTGATATTGGTATTTACAATGGAACCAATTCTCTGGCTACTTATCCCCGGCTCATTGGACATGAATTTGGCGGCATTGTTACCGAAATAGGCGAAAACGTAACTTCTGTAAAAGTCGGAGACAAAGTTGCCGTAGACCCGGTAAGAAGCTGCGGTCACTGTTACGCCTGCCGTATCGGAAGACACAATGTCTGCTCTTCTCTTGAAGTCATGGGCGTTCACAGAGATGGGGGCTTTGCCGAATATGTAACTGCACCTGAATCAAACATTCATCTCTTCCACAAGGATTTTGACGAATCTCTCCTTGGTCTTGTGGAGCCGTTTACCATTGGAGTGGAAATCAACCGCAGAGGACAGATTTCAAAAGGAGACAAGGTATTGATTATGGGATCCGGTCCCATTGGGATCTGTGCCATGCAGGTGGCTAAGAGAAACGGCGCTCAGGTTATTATGACAGATTTAGTCAAAGAACGTCTGGAAAAGGCAGAATCCATGGGCGCAGATGAAACGGTTCTGGTTTCCAATGAAAACCTGGAAGAACGGCTGATGAAATTTACAGATGGAGAAGGAATTCCCGTTGTTGTGGATACCGTATGTATTCCTTCCTCTTTTGAGCAGGCCGTCCAGCTGGCCTGCCCTGCCGGACGCGTGGTTTGTATCGGTCTGAAAAACCAGCCCTCCCAGATTACCATGGCAGAAATCACGAAAAAAGAACTGACTATTGTGGGTTCCCGCTTAAATAACAACTGCTTTGATGAAGTGATTGCCGGATTTGAAGACGGAACTCTGAAGCCAGAGCAGCTGATGACCAAGGCGTACAACTATAAAGATATTATGGAGGCCCTGACTATGATTCAGGAACATCCCCAGGATGTATTAAAAATCGTATTAAAATTTGAAGACCGATAAGAAAATGCCTTTTACGGCAGATTGGAGTTTCTATGAAAGAAATCTACTTAACCGATGAAACAAAGGGGCTTTCCCCAAAAGAAGTGAACCAGGCTTTAGAAGCATTGCTGGCACAGTTTCCCCATGTAAAAAAAGTACTGATTATTCCTCCGGATTTTACCCGCTGCTACTCTTATGCCGGAGAACTTACCCGGATGCTCTATGAAAAGCTGTCGCCGAGAGCCGTGGTTCATATTATGCCTGCTCTTGGCACACATATGGAAATGGATAAAGAAGAAAAAGAAAAAATGTTTGGAAAAGACATTCCTGACGGAGCCTTTCTGGTTCACCACTGGCAAACCGATACAATTTCTATTGGAACCGTTCCAAAAGAAGTGATTGAAGAAATTTCCCAGGGACTATATTCTACAGAAATCGAAGTGGAGGTCAATGAAAAACTTATAAACGGCAGCTATGATCTCATTCTCTCCGTAGGCCAGGTTGTTCCCCATGAGGTCGTAGGTATGGCAAATTACAGCAAAAATATTTTCGTAGGTGTAGGCGGACGGCAGATGATTAACAAATCCCATATGCTTAGTGCCATCTGCGGTATGGAAAAAGCTCTGGGCGTAGCAGATTCTCCCGCCCGGAAAGTCTTTGATTACGCACAGCAGCATTTTCTGGACGGCAGGCTTCCTCTGGTCTATTTGCAGACGGTAACCACTTTAAAGAAAGAGGAGGTCTGCTTAAACGGACTTTATATCGGTTCATCCAGAAAGCCTTTTGAACACGGTGTAGCATTGTCCACAAAGCTGAACATCTGCCATGTAGCGCGCAGAGCCAAAAAACTGGTTACTTATTTAGACCCCTGTGAACTGAAAACCACCTGGGTGGGAAACAAAGGAATTTACCGCACCCGCATGGCTGTAGCAGACGGTGGAGATTTGATAATTCTCGCACCCGGGGTCAAGTCCTTTGGTGAAAACGAGGAAATGGACCAAATGACCAGAACATATGGATATAAAGGACGGGACTATGTATTAGAACTGTTCCGAAAAGGTGTCTTTGAAAACCGTATTATGGCGGCTGCCCACTTAATCCAAGGTTCATCCGACGGCAGATTCCGTATCACTTACTGTACCAGACCGGAAAATCTCAGCAAAGAAGACATCAACCGCGTTGGTTACGACTGGATGGATTATGAAGAAGCGGCAAAGCTATACAATCCGGAGACACTTAAGGAGGGGTGGAATACCCTGGAAAACGGAGAAGAAATCTACTTTGTGAAAACACCTGCATTGGGGCTTTGGAAAGCAGACGGTGTCTCTCCAAAATGTCTGTAAAAAACCCTGATAAAATAACTGGTGTCCTGAAAACCACATCGGTTTCCAACCTCTTTTACGGAAAGTTCAGACTTTAACAGCCACACCCTTGCCTGCTCCAGACAATCTCGCACAACATTCCCGAAGTACCATACCTCAAAAGAGAAAACAGGTGAAATTCCTGTTTTCTCACTGAAAAGCCAGCCAAACCGTTCCAAAAACCATACAGCCCAGGCCAACCCCCGCTTTCTTTGACAATTTTTCCCCAAATACCACTGCGGAAAACAAAATAGTAACCAGAATACTCAGTTTATCAATGGGCACCACCACACTGGCAGGCCCTTCCTGCAAAGCCCGGTAATAGCACAGCCAGGAAGCCCCTGTAGCCAGACCGGACAGAAGCAGAAATCCAAACTCCCCTTTCTCTATCTGCTTAACCTCCCTCTGTTTTCCGGCAGCAAACACCATAATCCACGCCATAAACAGCACTACTGTGGTTCGGATGGCTGTGCCCAGATTGGAATCTACATGCTGAATTCCAATTTTCCCAAGAATGGCTGTCAAACTGGCAAATACTGCGGACAGAACAGCATATACCAGCCACTCTCTGCCCTTTGTATGATTTTCCTGCCCTTCTGCTGCCTTTGGTGCAATCATCAGCAGCGTTCCTGCGCCAATCAAAATTACGGACAGCGCTTTCTTCCAACTCATCCCTTCTCCCAGAAATATCAGAGCCAGCACAATGGTCAGCACCGTGCTGGATTTGTCAATGGGAACCACCCGGTTTATATCCCCTTTTTGCAGTGCATGGAAATAGCACAGCCAGGAGGCCCCCGTGGCCAGACCGGACAGAATCAGAAACAAAAATGTTCTGCCGCTGATTTGTGCCATTCCTGTTTCTGCCCCTGTAAGAAAAACCATAAGCCAGGAAAACAGCAGTACCACGATCGTACGAATGGCCGTTGCCACATCGCTATCCGTCTTTCGGATTCCGCATTTGGCAAGAACGGCTGTCACTCCGGCAAAAAAGGAAGAACCTATTGCATAAAATATCCACATATTCCTGTCCTCCAAAACAGTTTTTAACAGTTTCTTTGTCCTTCTCATTATAACGCAGCCTGCCGTATGTGCAACAGCCTTTTCCTAACTACTCTGCCCGCAGCAGCTCCACCACGCTTCTCTTGTTCCATATTTTATCCGTCATGGCGGAAATGCACACAGACAAGAAAAGGGAAATCCCAAACACTACCAGCGCAGGAACCAGAGTAAAATGGTATTTCATATACCAGATTCCTGCAGTAATTCCTTTTACCAGGGTCATGGACAAAATCGCGCTGATAAAAAGCCCCATCATTCCTGCCAGCACTGCATAAAGCACTCCTTCACAAATCATCAGCTTTCTGAGCTGCTTTTTCGTCATGCCGATGCTTCTCATGGCAGCAAATTCTCTCTGTCTGGCAATTACACCTGTCAAAATCACGTTGACAAGATTTAAAGTTCCGATACTGCCCAGAATGACAGAAACCACAATTCCTACCATACTAAACGTAGTCTTTATTTCCTTAAATTCTGCTTCCGCCGTCAATCGGGTAAGTACCGACAGATTGTTTCCCTCGGCAATCTTCTCCACCTTCTCATAAAGGGTATCAAAGGAACCTTCTTTTGCGTCAAAGAGGCAGTGAATCGGATTCTGCATTTCCGGAAACATCTGCAAAAATACCGACTCCGGAAAGGCTATGGCTTCATAACCACCGCTGCTGTAGCTCATCTCCTGTGCCTGCTCCACTCCTACCACTGCCAGAACCGTATATTCCTTTACTGTTCCTTTGATTTCAGCTTCAATAATATCACCTGCGTGAAATTCCTGTGCCTCATAATTATATTCTCCCGAATCTCCCAGACTGCCCGCCATCACTACATAATCTCCGCTGCAAAGTTTTTCATAATCCATCGTTCCCTCTATTACAGCTGCTCTGGCCAATGCATTTTCATTGTATCCATATAACATGCGATTTCGTTCAAAAACCTGGCTGTTTTCTGATGTTTCTTTTCCGTTCACACGGAGGATCTTTCCCAAATCCTCTCTTTTTTCCGTCCTCTTTTCTTCCGGAAGCATATATGTATACACTTTTCCAAAATCCTGTACGCCTTCCAGATTTTCCAGTTCTCTTACAGCACTCCCCTTCACCACTTTTTTGTACTCCTCTGTACCAGGCTTCAGAAAGTCCCTGCTGCGAACATCAATATCAGAAATTACCATTCCCTCCACAAACGTTTTCTCATCCATATTGCCGGTATAATTTAAAGCGCAGTTTAAAAGTACGGCGCTGAAAGAAAGGGATAATACTACCAACAGCGTCTTTCCCTTATTTCTGCTTAAATTGGCCACCGCCATGGCCCCCAGCGGAAAACGGGTTTCTTTTCCTCTTCTGTGGGTCTGCTTATTTTGCACACCGCTCTGATATTTCAATGCTTCCACAGGAGAAATTCTTCCTGCAATCTTTCCCGGTCTGCTGCAGCTGATACGCACCGTTACAAAAGTAAACAGCGCGGCCAGCAGCCATATCCACCAGGAGGGAACGATAAACTCTGTTTCCGCAAAATTTGTACTTGCCATAACCAGGGGCAGCAGTCCATTTCCCAAAAGCCATCCAAGTACCAGTCCTGCGGGAATTCCCACCAGAGAGAGGATACTTCCCTGCCGGATAATCATGTAACGAATCTGTTTCGGCGAAGTTCCAATGGTTTTTAACTGTCCATACAAGCGAATGTCTTTCTCCACAGAAATTTTAAAAATATTGTAAATGACCAGATAACCGGCAAACAAAATCAGCAGAATCCCGATTCCTATCAATATTATAGTCTGGGGAGACTGTTGTGTAGACTGCTCGTAAGCCGGGCTTACATGGTGAATCAGATATCCCTCCTCGCCTTGTTTGGCTTCCGGGTCATATCCCATTTTCTCAATCAGGTTATCCAGCCGCTCCTGTATATTTTTATCACTGTGAAAACTCCCCCTTACACTGTAGCTTTCCCCTTTTGTCTCCATCTTTTCAGCCAGTCCTTTGGAAATCAGCAGGGAGGCGTTCTGCTCATGACTCCTTCCTTCCCAGACACCGCAAAGGGTCATTTTCTTTTCCAGCTTTTCCTCTCCTATAGAATACTGCAAAGTAACGGTGCTGCCCGGTTTGGGGGAAACTCCCAACAGCTTAAGAATTTCCGTATCACAGGCAATTTCATTCTCCTTTTTAGGATAATGCCCCTCTGTTAACTCCATAAAACTGTTTTTTGCCGTAGTTTCATCTACCCATCCTGCCAATGCGTGAATGTTTCTCAGTTCCTGGTTATTTACATTAGCCACATAGTGCTCTACTCCGGCTTCTGAAAACACGGAATCCTTTGCCAGAGTCTCTGCTTCTTCTTTTGACAGACCTTTTAAGGACACCATAAAACGGCTTCCTGCCTGACGAAGCATCTGATTTTTCATGGATACCTGCGTACCTTCCATAACCGTAGTCAGCCCCATAAAAAGAACCGCCGTCAAAATAATGGCAAGTACCGCAATCCCATTTCTGCTTTTATTGGCTTTCAGGCAGCTTCCCGACAAGTTTTTCATAAACTTCCGATTGTTATTTTCCAACAGCTTCATACTTCCTGCCCCCTTATTCTGTAATCTTTCCGTCTTCAATATGAAGCATTCTGTCCGCTATCTGAGCCAATTCCGGATTGTGGGTAATCATCACCAGCGTCTGCCCAAACTCCGTTGTAGTCATTTTTAAAAGCTGCATGACCTCCAAGGAGGTGCGGGTATCCAGATTACCGGTAGGTTCATCTGCTAACAAAATAGCTGGTTTTGCCGCTAACGCTCTGGCAATGGCTACTCTCTGCTGCTGTCCTCCGGAAAGATTATTCGGCAGATTATCCAGTTTTTCCTCCAAATGCAGAACCCTGATAATTTCCTTTACATAGGTTCTGTCTACCTTGTTCCCATCCAGTTCTATCGGCAGCACAATGTTCTGATATACATTCAGAATGGGCACCAGATTGTAATTTTGAAATACAAAACCAATATTCCTTCTGCGAAAAACCGTAAGCTGCTCATCATTCATTTTTGCAATTTCTTTTCCTCTGATTTTCACACTTCCCGAGGTGGGAACGTCCAAACCGCCCAGCATATTAAGCATAGTAGATTTTCCGCTGCCTGATGTACCAATTACAGATACAAATTCCCCTTTTTCCACTGCAACGCTTACTCCATCCAGGGCTTTTGTCACATTTGTCCCCTGTCCGTAATATTTTTTCAAATCCTTTGTTTCTAAAATATAATCCATCTTAGTACCTTCCTTTCCTTTGATGCTATCAGCATACAAAAAAATTATCTCAAACTGTTCTCAAAAAAGTAACAGAATTGAGATAATTTCTTTTTCTGCTTTCACTGCTCTACAGGCAGGTGGATACAAATAGCCGTTCCTTCTCCAACTCTGGAGTGGGCTTCCACAAAACCTTTCTGGAGCATGACAATCTCTCTGGTCAGATAAAGCCCAATGCCTATACCTTCTGTCTCTGCAGACTCCGGTTCCCTGTAAAAACGTTTAAAAATATGGGGAAGTCTGTCTTCCGGAATACCTCTTCCATTGTCCCGGATTTTTATTCTCACGAAAAAATCTGTCTTTTCCGCTGAAATCCACAATTTTCCTCCCTGTCCGGTGTACTTAATGGCATTGTCCAGCACATTAAACACGGCTTCCTGTGTCCATCTTTTATCAAAATACGCCCGAAGGCTTTCCTCACAGGAAACTTGGATTTCAATTCCTTTTTCCTCTGCCTTTAAGGCAGCATCACAGATAGCCCTTGCCAGAAGTTCATAGACAGAATGTTCTTTTGGCTGCACCTTAATCAGTCCTGTTTCCATTCGGGACATTCGAATCATGCTCTGCATAAAAAACTCCAGCTTATCAACCTGATGTTCCGAGGCCTGGAGAAATCTCTCCCTCTGGTCTTCAGAAATCCCCCTTCTCTCCAGAAGATTGTGATACATACGAATACCTGCGATAGGAGTCTTTACCTGATGGGAAATGTCGGAAATCATGGATTCCAGTTGTTCTCTCTGGCGAAGGTTTTCCTCCGATTTCATTTCTATGATTTCATAAAGGCGACGCATTCTCATCTGAATTTTACCCATCAGCGTTTCCTGACTTTCCTGGAATACAATATTCCTCTTGCCTGCAATCATGGCTTCCAGGCATTCCATGATTTGTGAAGTATACGAAAGAACTCCCCTTCTGGCATAAAACACCAGAAACAGCCCAAAGAGAAAAAAGAAAAAAGAAAACGCCAGCAAAATAATTTCCACTTTTATTTCCCGCCTTTCCACTGATACCCCATTCCATACAAAGTTTTAATGTAAGAGCGCACAGGGGTTTCTATCTTCTTTCTTAAACGGTTGATATTGACAGCCACTGTATGTTCATCCACAAAGCTCCCGCCCTGGTCCCAGATTTTTTCCAGCAGCAGCCCTTTTGTCATCACCCGGTCTGCATTGGCAATAAGAAGCCGTAAAATCCGATATTCCGTGGGCGTCATAGAAAGGCTTTCTTCGCCTTTTACAGCCGTCATTTTATCAAAATCTATTTTCAGATATCCATCGTCATACACAGCCCTGTCTGCCGTCTTTCCACTTTTCCGCAGAGCTGCCTGAATTCTCCTGTGCAGAATGGGCATTTTAAAAGGTTTTGTGATATAATCATCCGCACCGCAGTCAAAGCCCTTCATCTCGTCCCGTTCCATATCCCTGGCTGTGAGAAAAATAACGGGAATATCCTGTTCTGCCTTTACGGCCCTGCAGAAATCAAAGCCGTCCCCATCGGGCAGATTCCCGTCCAGCAAAATCAAATCCACTTCTTCCCGTGTAAGAATCTCCATGCCCTCTCCCAATGTAAATGCAGAACAGACCCGGTAATTTTCCAATTCCAAGTCACAGGTGAGCCCGGTATTTAAGTCTCTGTCATCCTCAATCAGCAATATCTTTTTCATGTTCCTCCGTTCCCTTTTTCATCCTGTTTTTTCTATATTACATCATAGCATTTATGTTTTTCCCGGTCAAAGGGTAAAAGTCGTTAAAATTTAAACAATTTTTATAAAATCTATATTTTTTTTATTGATTTATTGAGGTAAATATGTATAATAGAAAAGAGAACCAGGTTACTGGTTTCTCTGAAAAGGAATATCACGGAAGCCTGTTTTTCAGGCTGAATTCCGGTGATTATTATGAAAGAAAAGAGAGGTACATGTAAGATGGCAGAATTGAATTTAAGCAAGTACGGCATCACAGGAACGACTGAAATCGTTCACAATCCTTCTTATGAATTATTATTCGCTGAAGAAACAAAACCGGAACTGGAAGGTTTTGAAAAAGGTCAGGAAAGTGAACTTGGCGCAGTGAACGTAATGACAGGTGTATACACCGGACGTTCTCCTAAAGACAAATATATTGTTATGGATGAGAACTCCAAAGATACTGTATGGTGGACTTCTGACGAATACAAAAATGATAACCATCCGGCTTCACAGGAAGCATGGGCTACTGTAAAAGACCTGGCTATCAAAGAACTTTCCAATAAAAAACTGTACGTTGTAGACGCTTTCTGCGGCGCAAACAAAGATACCCGTATGGCTATCCGTTTCATCGTAGAAGTTGCTTGGCAGGCTCACTTTGTTACAAATATGTTTATCCAGCCTACAGCAGAAGAACTGGAAAACTTTGAGCCTGATTTCATCGTATACAACGCTTCCAAAGCAAAAGTAGAAAACTACAAAGAATTAGGATTAAACTCCGAAACAGCTGTTATGTTTAACATTACAAGCCGTGAGCAGGTTATCGTAAATACATGGTACGGCGGAGAAATGAAAAAAGGTATGTTCTCTATGATGAACTACTACCTGCCGTTAAAGGGTATCGCTTCCATGCACTGCTCTGCAAACACAGACTTAAACGGTGAAAACACAGCTATCTTCTTCGGTCTTTCCGGAACAGGTAAAACAACTCTGTCCACAGACCCGAAACGTCTTCTTATCGGTGATGACGAACACGGCTGGGATGACAACGGCGTATTCAACTTTGAAGGCGGCTGCTACGCAAAAGTTATCGATCTGGATAAAGAATCCGAACCAGATATCTACAACGCAATCAAACGTAACGCTCTTCTTGAAAACGTTACTCTGGATTCCGAAGGAAAAATCGACTTCACAGATAAGAGCGTAACAGAAAATACTCGTGTATCTTATCCGATTAACCATATTGAAAACATTGTTCGCCCTGTTTCTTCCGCACCGGCAGCAAAAGAAGTTATCTTCCTGTCTGCAGATGCATTTGGCGTACTGCCTCCAGTATCTATCCTGACACCGGAACAGACTCAGTACTACTTCCTGTCTGGATTTACAGCAAAACTGGCTGGTACAGAACGTGGAATCACAGAGCCTACACCAACTTTCTCAGCTTGCTTCGGCCAGGCTTTCCTGGAACTGCACCCAACAAAATATGCAGAAGAGCTTGTTAAGAAAATGGAACAGAGCGGCGCAAAAGCATACCTGGTAAATACAGGATGGAACGGAACAGGAAAACGTATCTCCATCAAAGATACCCGTGGTATCATCGATGCTATCTTAAACGGAGATATCTTAAACGCTCCTACTAAGAAGATTCCTCACTTCAACTTTGAAGTACCTACAGAACTTCCTGGTGTAGATTCTAACATCCTTGACCCACGCGATACTTATGCTGACGCTTCCGAATGGGAAACAAAAGCAAAAGACCTGGCTCAGAGATTCGTTAAGAACTTCGCTAAATACGAAGGAAACGAAGCTGGTAAAGCATTAGTTGCTGCTGGTCCTCAGGAATAATTTCTGAATAATTTAAAATTCTTAGAAAAAGGCTGCTGCGGCAGTCTTTTTCTGTTTGTGTAAACGGCCTGTTCAAAAAAGGAATCCATAGACAGCTTCTGTTCTCCTGCTGTCTTGGATTCCTCGTTCTTTTTCCATAACCTGAGATTATTTCATAAGCACTTCTCTATATTTTTCCACCATATCCGCATACTCTGTTTCTGTCAGAGTTTTTTCAGCAGGATTCATGGCAAAGGTTCCGCCCCATTCATACTGGTCTTTATATTTCGGTACCAGATGAAAGTGCAGGTGATGCCCTGTATCTCCGTACGCTCCGTAATTCACTTTATCCGGGTGGAACAGCTGATGTACCGCCTGGGCTACTTTGTTAATATCTTCCATATAAGCTGCTCTCTCTTGTGCTGTCAGCTCTGTAATTTCGCTCACATGTT
The DNA here is from genome assembly GCF_037890365.1 of Blautia sp. HCN-20427. Lineage (NCBI taxonomy): Bacteria > Bacillati > Bacillota > Clostridia > Lachnospirales > Lachnospiraceae > Blautia > Blautia sp. HCN-20427. The sequence continues at coordinate 14,063 of NZ_JBBKBX010000001.1, forward strand.
TCTTGTGGGCTACAATCACTCTTCCCGGATGGCTCTGTTCTTTGAACAAATATACTTTAGAAGTCTCGAGTTCACATATTTTAATTCCGAAGGCATCTACCAGTGTTCCCTCCATGCAGTACGCGCAATTTGTATCTTTCATACTTGTCTCCTTTTCTCCTTACATTCTCTCCGGGGCGTCAAATCCCAGCAAATCAATACAGGTTTCCAGGACTTTCTCTGTCAAGGCCAGCAGACGAATCCAGGAAGTCTGTTTGCTTTGGTCTTCCTCTGCCAGAATTCTGGTGTTGTGATAAAAGCTGTTAAAAGCATTTGCCAAATCATAAATATAGGAGCAGATTCTATGAGGCGCTTTTTCTTCAAAAGCAGGTTCAATAATGGAATTGAATCTGGAAAGTTCCAGCATCAATGTCTTTTCACTGTCGCTGACTGCATCCTGAATGCTTCCCTGTTCCGGATTTTTGCCTTCTTCTGCGTAACGGTTTAAGATAGACTTGATACGCACAATGGTATACAAAATATACGGACCCGTATTTCCTTCAAAAGAAGTGAAACGGTCAATATCAAATACATAATCCTTGGAAGCCTGGTTAGACAAGTCTCCATATTTAATGGCAGATAAGCCAACCAGCTGCGCCGTATGCTCTGCATTTTCGTCTTTTACACTGCGGTTTTCCACAATTTTTTTGTACATTTCTTCATTGATTTCCGCAATGAGACGTTCCAGACGCATAACACCGCCTTCTCTTGTCTTGAAAGGCTTTCCGTCTTTTCCATTCATGGTACCAAATCCCACAAAGGAAAGCTTTGTATCTTCATCCACCATGTTCGCTTTCTTTGCACAGCGGAACACCTGTACAAAATGCAGTTCCTGACGTTTATCCACCACATAAATAATTTCATCCGGATGAAAATCTTCCATACGCTGCACAATCGTGGCCAAATCGGTGGTATTGTACAGAGACGCACCGTCTGATTTTAAAATCATACACGGCGGGATTTCTTTTGTGTCAGACTCCTCTTTCACATCTACCACCAGGGCGCCCTGGTCCATATACGCATATCCGTTGTCCTTCAGGTATTTTACCATATCCGGAATGTAGGCGTCTGCGTCAGCCTCACCTTTCCAGAGGTCAAAATCTACTTTTAATTTGGCATAGTTCTTCTTCAAATCTGCCACAGACACTTCCATAATGTGTTTCCACAGGGCACGATACCCTCTTCTGCCCTGCTGCAGCTGCAGAGTCGCTTCTAAGGCTTCACTTTTATAAGCTTCATCTTCTTTGGATTTGCCGCTGGCTGTTGGATAGATTTCCTCCAGTTCGCTTACGGTAAATGGTGGTTCTTTAGGATATTCTCCTTCATAGCTTTCATCAAAGTACACCAAATCCGGCTGTCTTTTGGACAGTTCTGTAATAATCAGCCCCATCTGCAGACCCCAGTCTCCCAGATGTACATCACCAATCACTTTATGTCCCAGAAAACGTCCCATTCTCTTAATACTTTCACCAATAATTGCGGAACGCAGATGTCCTACATGAAGCGGTTTTGCCACGTTTGGTCCGCCGTAGTCGATGACAATGGTTTTGGGCTCTTTACTCTCTTCTACAGACAGTTTGTTATCTTCCAGCATGTCATTTAAATACCCTGCCAGATAGTTTTTGCTTATCTTGATATTGATAAATCCCGGATTGACAGCCTCTATGGTTTCAAAGATTTCACTGTTCTGCAGTTTTTCCACCACATCGTTTGCAATCATAATGGGGGCTTTTTTATATGTTTTCGCTGCCGCCATGGCGCCGTTGCACTGGTATTCACAGAGGTCCGGACGATTGGAAACCGTTGCCTTTGCAAATTTTTCATCATATCCGGCTGCCAGAAATGCCTCTTTTAATACTGCTTCTATATGTTCAACAATTCTCTTCATGTACTTTTACTCCACTTCCACTTTTTTTGAAACTGCTACCGCAAGAGCGCCCTGTCCAATATGGCAGGCTACGCTTAAAGACAGAGGGTCCATATGCACAGGCATACCGGGGAACTGCTTTTCCAGCTCTTCCTTCCACTCCAGCGCTTCCTCGGGATTTCCCGCATAAGCCGCTTCCAGACACATCAGCCCTTTTTCCGTATATTGGCGGAATCTGCCTTCCAGGTCTGCCTTCATAGCCTGCAGCATGGTACGCTTCGCCTGCTTCTTTCCTCTGGCTTTTGAAAACGCATCCAGCTTATCCCCCTGAATCTGCAGAACCGGCTTTAAATTCAGCACGGTACCAAGGGCTGCCGCCGCAGGTGTGATTCTGCCGCCTTTTTTCAAATATTTCAACGTTTCCAGGGTAATATAAATACTGGATTCTCCCGCTTCCCTTTCCAGAACTTCCTTAATCTCTGCCGCACATTTTCCGGCCTTTGCCAGAGCCATGGCGTCCATAACCGACTGTCTCTGGGTTACAGAAATGCGCTGATTATCCACCACCTGCACTTTTCCGTTAAATTCCTTTGCCAGAACAAAAGCGGTCTGACAGGAATTGCTCAGCCCGCTGGACATGGGAATATGCACGATTTCTTCACAGTCTTTCAGCAGTTTTTCCCATGTTTCCATAACATCTGCAGGAGAAGGCTGAGAGGTAGAAATAGCCGCATCCTTCTCCAGATGTCTGTAAAATTCCTCCTGGGTAAGTGTGATATCTTCAAAATATAATTGTTCATCAATATAAAATGGCATGGCAAGCACGGTAATTCCCAGTTCCTCTGCCTGTTTCTGGGTAATGCCGCTGTTGCTGTCCGTTACAATTTTGACTCTTGTTTTCTCCATGGTTTTGAGCTCCTTTTCTATTTTAAGTCGCTAGTTCTAATGATACCATAGAGCCTGTTTAAATACAATCCTTTTTTACATTCTCCGCAGGGCTTCAATAGGACTTAAATTCGCCGCTTTAATGGAGGGAAGCAGTCCGAATACGATTCCGATAACCGTGGAGAACACCACGGCACCTACGGCTGCCGGAATACTGATAACCATGGGAGTTCCGGACATTTTAGCAATTCCTGCCGCCAGAATAATTCCCGCAAACACGCCTAAAATTCCACCGATACTGGTCAGCACCGAGGCTTCTGTAAGAAACTGCCCCAAAATTCTGCATTTATTGGCTCCAATAGCCTTTTTCAAACCGATTTCACCCGTCCGCTCCGTCACAGACACCAACATAATATTCATAACGCCGATTCCTCCTACCAGAAGGGAAATGCTGGCAATCCACAAAAGCTGACGATTGGTGCTCTCGCTAATCTGCTGCAGGCCTTTGGCCTTTTCCATCATATCCTTTGCTTCGTACTTTATGGTACCTGTGGACGAGGTAATCGATTCATTTAAAATTTTAGCTGTTTTCTTTCCGGCTGCGCTCATCTCTTCCGGAGAAGGCGCTTTAACGGAAACTATCTGCGGCTCATCATACTGATATACCACCGGCCAGGCTGCAGACGGCATAAGAACCACGCCGCCGCTGCTGCTGTAATAGGTATTATATTCTTCTATACTGTTAATCACAGGCTCAAATTCTTCCACTTTCTTAATAATGCCTGTTACCGTAAAGGGTTCTCCCTGAATTTCCACGGTTTTCCCTACTTCTTCTCCCTTTTCAAAGAGACTGCCTGCTGCGGTTTCATCCATGAGAATCACTTTGCTGTATTTTTCATAATCCTTATCTGAAAATCCCCGTCCGCGAATCACCTGATACCCACAGGTATCCAGATAGTCTTTGTCAATGCCCAGTACATTTCCGCCATTGATGCTTTTATCCTTATAATAAATCCCGCTGGCATACTGCCTTGACTGATAAAGCGTTGCATTTTCCACTTCTTTTAAATCCAGAATTTTTTCCTTTTGTTCCTGCGAAATCACAGGCACGCCTTCCGGGATTCCCTGATATTCAATCTGATATTCACTTCCGTTATCACTCAGATAAATATCAACCACATTATCCCCTTCACCGATAAGATTTTTCTTAATCTGCTCATTGGTTCCTTTGATGGTAGACACAATGGATATCAAAGAGGCAATGCCGATAATAATACCCAGCATGGTCAAAAAGGAACGCATTTTATGTGCCCAGATTCCCTGGAACGACAATCTTATATTTTCAATCATGTATCTGCTTTCCTTTCTTAATACATATTATAAAGCTCTGAAATTTCACTTCTCTTTACTTTTGCCCCGTCTTTTACCTTTTTCCCATAGGGAAATGCCAGATAGTCTTCTTCGGTAATGCCTTCTTTGATTTCCACCAATTCTCCATAGAAAATCTGGCCGGTTTTCACTGTCTGCTTTTCCAGTTTTCCGTTTTTCCCTTCTTTGTATACAAAGTCTTTTCCGTCTTTGTTTCGGATAAACTGTTTACTGATAAAAATCCCCTGAATACTGTTGTCTTCCTGAGGAACATCCAGGCTTACCATTTCGTTATCCTTTAACCCTGTGCTGTCCTTGATAAACGCTGTAAATGGATAATAAGACATTTCCCTGTCGCCGCCCATAGAATAATTATCCTGGGGATAAGGAGAAACTTCTTTCACTTCTGCCTCAAATCCCATCATGGATTCATATCCCATTCCGGTCAGTATCTGCCCCGCTTTTACCTTATCCAGTACATTTTCGGCCACCACACCCTGTATGTAAACGCCGCCGCTGCTTTCTACTACCATAAAGGGTTCTCCGTCAATTTCCCCCTTTGCAGGGTCTCCTACTGTTTTTACCACACCGTTTACCGTACTTTTCACGGTTTCTTCCTGAAGCTGCTGTTCCACCTTCTGAATTTTCAGTTGGGCTTCTTTAATATCCAGCGCTGCTGTGGAAATTTCTCTTTCTTTTTCTCCAATGGCTTTTTCCAGTTCTTCTTTGGAATAACCGCCGATAATGTCTTCTTCCGGCATCATATTTCCCATACCATCAGGCAGTTCTTCCCAGGTATCATCCTGGGGCTCCTGCGGAAGCAATTCTTCCCACTGATTCCTCCCAAGGCTGGTAGCAAACCAGGCAGACGGCTCTACACTGTTTTCCAAAACGCTTCCATCCAGTGTCATAGAAGCCAGCAGCACACCATCTGTACAATCCTCACTGCGCACTTCTAAAATACAGGAATACGGGTCTCTCACCCGTTCTCCGGATTCATCAAAGCCTGCAAGCTGATTGAGAAAAGCTCCCTGAATCAGCACATTCTGTTTACACAGATAAACGTCATAAGCGCTGTTTTCTCCCATTCTTTTATAGGGAATGGCATTTTCTATAATGGCATCGTCATCGGGAAATTCGGTGCTGGGAAGTGTCACATCACGATAAAGCCGCTGGTAAGCACCGGAAGGTTTTTCTGTATCCGGCGTTTCCTGGTTCGCTCCGTTATCCGGAGTCTCTTCCCCATTTGGAGGTGTGACGGTTTCTCCGCTTCCCTCTTCTCCCTGCTCCCCAGGCGGATTCTCTCCCGGGGGTGTGGCCGTGCCGTTATCTGTTCCATTTCCTGCCCCGGTATCTTCCCCTTCCGAATTTTCCGGGTTGGAAGGCTGCTCTGAAGTCTGGTTCAGAGGCTGCAATTCATAACTTTTCTTTGTGGATGCCATCTGGCTTTTATCTTCTTTTAACTTCTGCAGTTCCTGCTCCAGACCCTTTTTCTTAATTTCCAACTGCTGTTTATTTAACTTTTCCATTTCCAAGTCCAGATTTACCAGCGTCATATCATAAGATAAAAGAGGGTCGCCTTCTTTTACCTCCTGCCCTTCTTTCACAAAAACCTGGGATACAATCTGTTTGTCTGCAAGATGCACCTGCTGGGATACGTTGGAGGAAACAGAGCCTTCCAGACTGGGCATATCTCCGAATACAGACTGAGAAAGCTCATTCATAGAATACACACTGACCGTTGCTTTCTGCAGCTTTGTCACTCCAAACCAGATACCTGTCCCGGCTAACAAAATACCTGCCGTACTGATGACCGCTATTTTTATTTTCTTTTTATCCATAGCTTTCCCCTTTCTTTCAGATTCCCGGAAGGAAATTTGATTCCTTTTGTAAGCCACCTAATGCTACATCGTTTCCTTCCTCTGAAGTTTCTGCCGGCTGTTCTTCACCCTCCGGTACTGTTTCGCCTTCCGGAACCATTTCGCCTTCCGGCAATACTTCTCCCTCCGGAACGGATTCTCCCTCCGGCAGAACTTCTCCGCCCGTATCGCCGCCCATGGTGCTGTTTTCTATCTCATGGGTGGTTTTCATACCTTCTTTTAAAAATTCCTGGGGATAAGCCACATAATCTGAACTTTTCAGACCTTTTTCAATCTTATACTGCATCATATTCTCATCATAGGTTCCAAGCACCACGGTTCTTTTCTCCAGTGTGCCTTTCCCGGTCTCTGCCCATACATAAGGCTTCTTATCTATATCCGCAATAAAAGCTTCATCCAGCCAAATGCCTTTTTCCCTTTCTTCCAGTCCGTTGTCCTGCTCAATATACACATGCTGTCCCAAAAGCAGTCCTTCCGAAGATTCCAGTTCTACATAGAAGGGATAGGAGGTTGAGGTATTCTGGGAGGCTTCCTCTGAAGACATTCCATACATCATGTTATTGCTGCTGTTATTGGGATTTTTCGTATCCACCGCTGTGTATGTCCCTCTCCAGGTCATATTTTCATCCACACGGGAACGGATAATGGCCGGCTGTCCCTCTACAACCTGAGAAACATTCTGCTCATTGACCTTTCCTTTGATACGGTATTGTCCCGTAGCCAGAATTGTCATAAAAGCCTGGCTGGAATCGCTGTACATGTTGCTGTTGGAACTATTTTCATTGTTTACAGATTTTACAACGCCTTTCATATCACTTTTCACGGTAGAATTCTGTATCTGGCTCTGGAGGCGGTTGATTTCTACCTCTTTTGCTTTTCTCTCATATTCGCTTTTTTTCAAGTCCATTTCCCCGGATTGTATCTGGGTCGTATAAGAAAGCTGTTCATCCTCTGACGCATTTTCTTTATCTTTTTGCAGTTGGGCAATCTGGGCTTTCAGATTTGCCATATCATTATCTGCTCTTTCCAAATCCAACTGGGCCTGCTGCAAATCAGCTTCCAGTTTTTCTGTATCATATGTAAACAATGCGGTTCCTACATCCACCTCATCTCCTGCCTTTACCAGGACTTCTTTTACTTCTCTTTCCGAATCTTTTTGAATATCCTGGGTTTTCTGGGATTCTACCACGCCGGACATCCGCTGGATTCCCGCCATTTCATTCATAGAGGAAACGCTCATGACATAAGCCAGTTCTTTCCCGTCTTTTTCTTTCTTATTGTGGCTGAAAAAAATTCCTGCTGCCAGCCCTCCGATGCATACTGCTGCACAGACACCTGCTATGATTTTCTGTTTTTTCTTCATATGCTACCTCTTTTCTTTTTCAGATTTTTTATTGCATATCGTTAATTTTGTCCGTTTATACCCCTAGTATATCAAAAAATAGCCGGGATGTCCCCGGTTTTTTTCTTAAAATTTACGCATTATTTTACATTTTTCTTACGATTCTATGGATTTCTGTTCCTGCATTGTGTTGCAAGTTATACACAATTTTGATAAACTAATGAAATACACTTGAAACATCCTATTTCAGGTTATACTACAAAAGAAAAAGAAAACATGGAGAACTGATATGACCCCCAGAAAAACAACGCTTTTTTTATGCGTCTGCTGCTGCCTGATTCTATTCTTCCTTTCCGGCTGTGATTCCAAAGAGGAAAAAAATGTGAGAAAAGCCTTGGAAACAGAATTGAACCAGTTGAAGGACTCTGATTCGGAGATGGCCCGGCAGTATATGCAGACAGAAGATATGGCTTTGGTCTTCCAGAATAAGGACGGCCTTTCGGAAGACATTGCGTATATTTTCCAGCTCTTTTATAAAGACTTCTCTTATAAAATCGGGAAAATTTCCATTACAGAAAATAAAGCCGTTGTTCATACAAAATTAAAGATTATGAACAGCCAAAAACTGGCCAAAGATTTTGCCCGGCTTTCTCTGGAAAAGAATATCGAACAAGAGGCCAGCCCCAGTGAAGTACAAACTTCTGCTGCAGATTCCTACACGCTTTTAAGAGAATTATTGGAATCCAAAGATTATAAAACCCAGTCTGTTTCCGCAGACATTTCTCTGAAAAAAAAAGGAGACACCTGGAAGGTTATCCATACCGCCAAGTTAGATGAAACTCTGACGGGAAATTTCTTTTCCTATGTCACCAGTTCCAATCTCCTCTCTCCTTCTGAAATTGTAGAAACACATTTCCATACAATGAAGGAGTTTGATTCGGAACAATTAAAACATTATCTGTCTCTTGACACTCTGACAGACACAGAAGATTCTGAGAAGAACACCTTGATACAGGCTGTCACGGAACAAATTCATCAGTCTTTTGACTTTAAAATCAAAAAAGAAACCATTGACGGTACTTCTGCGGTTGTACAGACTGCCATTACCAGTGCGGACTTTGAACAGATTCTGCAGACTTATCAGGAAGAACTTTCCAAGTGGCTGAAAACTTCTGCAGCTCTTGCAGGCGGTTCTGAGGGAAGAAGACAGAAAGAATACGAACTTTTGCTTTCCTGTATGGAACAAAATAAGGCCGTAGTTTCTCACGATGTAGAAATTCCTTTGGTAAATGATGGAGTAAACTGGAAAATTCAAATGACTCCTGAGGTTTCTCAGGCTGTTTTTGGAGATGTACAGAACGCACTGAATACGGTTTCGGAAAGCAAAAACTAATTGCCCAAAATGAAAAACATAAGAAGAGAGTCCCGCCAGGCGCGGCCATCATGGCCACATCCAGAGGGACTCTCTTTTTCTGTTCTTTTATTCTGCTGTTTCTTCTTCCTGTACACGAATGGCAATGCCCAGTTCTTCCAACTGCTTTTCGTCTACCATATCCGGCGCCTCTGACATGAGGCAGGAAGCGTCTTTCACCTTCGGGAAGGCAATGACGTCACGAATGGAATCTACCTTTGCCATAAGCATAACCAGACGGTCCAGACCATAAGCCAGTCCTGCGTGAGGCGGAACGCCATATTTAAAGGCATCTAACAGGAAACCGAACTGCTTCTGCGCTTCTTCCTTTGTAAAGCCCAGAGCTTCAAACATTTTTTCCTGAATGTCGTCCTGATGGATACGCACAGAACCGCCGCCGATTTCATTGCCGTTCAAGACAATGTCATAGGCTTTTGCACGAACTCTGCCAGGGTCTGTATCAATATACTGCAAATCCTCTTCCATAGGCATAGTAAACGGATGGTGCATAGCAGTAAATCTCTGGTCGTCCTCTGACCACTCTAAAAGTGGGAATTCTGTAATCCATACGAAACGATATTCGTTTTTATCCAGAAGGTTCATCTGTTTTGCCAGTTCCAGACGCAGTGCGCCTAAAACATCCCATACCAGCTTTGTCTTATCTGCGGCAAAGAGCAGAAGGTCGCCGTTTTCTCCCTGCATAGCAGAAATCAAGGCTGCCATTTCCTCTTCCTTCATGAATTTGGCAAAAGAAGATTTCACTGTGCCGTCTTCTCCAATGGCAATATAAGCCAGACCTTTGGCTCCGTAGCCTTTGGCAAATTCTACCAGCTTATCAATTTTCTTACGAGGCATAGCTCCCTGTCCCTTGGCATTGATACCACGCACACTGCCGCCATTTTCCAAAGCGCCTTTAAACACTGCAAATTCACAGTCTTTTACCACTTCGGAAACATCGGTCAGTTCCATGCCAAACCGCAAATCCGGCTTGTCAGAACCAAAGCGGTTCATGGCTTCCTGCCAGGTCATTCTCTGAATAGGCAGCTGTACTTCTATATCCAGAACCTCTTTAAACAGGAACGCCAACATTCTTTCGTTTACGTCCAGAACATCTTCCACATCTACAAAAGACAGTTCCATATCAATCTGGGTAAATTCCGGCTGGCGGTCCGCACGCAAATCTTCGTCACGATAACATCTGGCCAGCTGGAAATAACGGTCATAACCGGAGCACATCAAAAGCTGTTTAAAAATCTGGGGAGACTGCGGAAGCGCATAAAAACTTCCCGGGTGCACACGGCTCGGCACCAGATAATCTCTGGCTCCCTCCGGCGTACTCTTAATCAGAGTCGGTGTCTCAATTTCCAGAAACCCTTCTTTTGCCAGGAACTGACGAACCAGGGTAGACACCTGAGAGCGCAGCATCATATTTCTCTGCAAATCAGGTCTTCTCAAATCCAGATAACGGTATTTTAAGCGCACTTCATCTCTGGTTTTGCTGTTTTCTTCAATAGGAAACGGTGGTGTCTCCGCTTCAGATAAAACACGAAGTTCCGTAGCCCGCACTTCAATTTCTCCGGTAGCCAGATTGGTATTTACCGCACCGGAACGTGCCTCTACATGGCCTTTTACCGCAATCACAAACTCACTTTTCAAGCGTCCTGCCTTTTCAAAGCCCTGCTCGTCAATATCTTCGTTTTCAAAAATAATCTGCATGATACCGGAACGGTCTCTTAAATCTACAAACACAATTCCGCCTTTATTCCGGCTTTTCTGCACCCAGCCCATTAAGGTTACGGTGCTTCCGATATCCGCTTTCGTCACTTCTGCACATCTATGGCTTCTTTTCAGCCCATTCATTGATTCTGCCATGATAGTATCTACTCCTTCTGCTGTTTCCGATTCTTATAATTCGGAATCGTTGTATACTTCTTCTATAATAGAATATCCTTCTTTTTCCAGCTGCTCTTTCTGGAATTTCTTATTCTTCTTTGCATAGACAATATTCACGCTCTGTCCGGCAGCACGCTCTTCTCCGGCTTTTTTCATCACTGCCAGAATCTTGTCAGAGGACAGCTTTTTGTCCAGAAGGTAAACCTTCTTCTCTTTTGTTCCCGGAACTTTAAAGCCTTTCTCCATCAGCAGCATAACAATACGCTCAAATCCAATGGAAAATCCCGTTGCCGGTGTTGGTGTTCCTGTGAACTTGCCAATCATCTCATCGTAACGGCCGCCGCCGCCTACGCTGCCTGCAAAACCGTCAATGGAAATTTCAAAAATCGGTCCGGTATAATAGGACATACCGCGTACCAGCGTGGGGTCGAATTCCAGATTAAAGTTGGCTGTCTTAGCCTGCATGACACTCTCGATAATCGTGGTCAAATCCTCTGCCACCTTCGGATCTAAAAATCCTTCCAGCTTTTCCTTGCAGTAAGCCACACCGTCAACGCCGGCACCCATAGCCTTGAACAAATCCATATATTTTTCTACGCCTGCCTGGTCAAAACCGGATTCCACCAGCTCTGCTGCCACGCCGTCCATGCCGATTTTATCCATTTTATCCAGAATGATAAATACCTGGGTAAAGGATTCCTCCGGAAAACCGCTGTAAGCTGCCATGGCCTTTAAAATTCTTCTGTCGTTGATACGAATGGTAAAGCTGTCGAAATCCAGCTTTCCTACCAAAGTGGAAGTTGCCAGAATAACATCAATTTCAGCCAGGAAAGTCGGCTCGCCCAGAATATCAATATCACACTGCATAAACTGACGGAAACGGCCTCTCTGAGGACGGTCTGCACGGAATACATTTCCGATGTGCAGAGCCTTGAATGGCTGCGGCAGTTCATTGGCATTGTTGGAATAGAAACGGCACAGTGGAACGGTAAGGTCATAGCGCAGACCACTGTCCACCAAATCATTTTCTTCCTTGGCCTCACTGATTTTCAGCTTTTCTCCTCTTTTCAGAATACGGAAAATCAGTTTTTCATTGTCCCCACCCTGCTTACTGGTCAGATTCTCAATGTGTTCTACGCAGGGTGCTTCCATGGAGGTAAAACCAAACTGTTTGTAAGTTTCCTTAATCAGTCCGATAACATAATCGCGGATTTCCATTTCCTGAGGTAAAATATCTTTCATTCCTGTTACTGGTTTTTTCTTTAACTGCATCTCTTTTTCTCCTCTCTTTTATGATTCATGGACGACTCTCTGAAATGCAAGAAATATCTGCATATCAAAATTTTTCACTTCATCTATCATCATCCTGACAGCCGTCTGGCTGTCAAAGGCGTCCCGGTAAGGGCGTTTCTCCGTAAGGGCTGCATAAGTGTCGCATACCCGCAGAATCCGGCTTCCCAAAGGGATTTCCTCTCCCCGCAGATTTTCCGGATAACCGCTGCCGTCAAAATTCTCATGGTGGTAATAAACTGCTTCCAGAACAAAGGAAGAATATCCTTTGTTTTTCAGTGCTTCATATCCCAGCTGGGTATGTCTGCGGACATATTTGATTTCTTCAATTACCAGGGGATTTTTATCTCCGGACACATACCGGGAAAGCCGCAGCTTTCCGATGTCATGAAGCATGCCTGCCACAGCCAGTTCATAGCACACATCTTCTGCAAGGCTCATCTGCCTTCCCGTCTTATAAGCCAGATTGCTGACCTGTATCCCATGATTGATTTCTGTCTCCAGGTCATAGCGGATAATCTTTTCACTCATTTCAGCCATGTCTCGATTCCGACTCTTTTCCGTTCTATCATTTCATCGATGCGGCTGATGTAGCCTGCCACATCTTTTACATTTTCCGTCCGTTCAATACGCGCTCCGTGCTGGAATACATATTTGGTAGACGCACCGGCACCGGCCGCCAGAATCGATTGTTTCTCCTCCATTATAAGTATATTGTAAATTCCGGCTTTGTCAACTTTTGCATAGCCGGTATTTTCCAGATTTCCGCACATATTTTTCTGACGGTACAGATAATAGGGAGACATCTCACAGGATCTGGCGTATTCCATAGTCATATCCATGATTTCCTGATTGTTCTCCAGTCCCATTTCCCGGTACTGCTCCTGAAACAGCTTCAGCCGTGCCGCTCGTTTTACTGCCAGTGAATGGACGGTAAGACTGTCCGGATTCAGCTTTTTCACTTCTTCCAGTGTATGCCGTACGTCTTCCTTCTGTTCTCCCGGAAGACCGACAATTAAATCCATATTGATGTTATCAAATCCACATTCCCTCGCCAAAGCGAAGGCGTGTCGCGTATCCTCCACCGTATGCTTTCTTCCGATAATATCCAAAGTCACCTGGTTCATGGTCTGGGGATTTACGGAAATTCTGGTGATGGGAAACTTCCGGATGGCCTCCAGTTTCTCTCTGGTAATGCTGTCCGGACGCCCGGCTTCAATGGTGTATTCTTTTACCTGATGTACCGGAAATTTTGCCTGAATATGTCCGAGCAGCCTGGTCAGCTGATAAGGCTCTAAGGTTGTTGGCGTTCCTCCTCCGATATAAATGGTATCCAGCACTCTGTCCTTCATGGCTTCGGCAATAAAGTCCAACTCTTTCAAAAGAGCATCCAGATAACTGTCTACTTTTTCCCGCCATCGCTCTAATGGAGAGGAACTGAAAGAACAGTACAGGCAGATACTGGGGCAGAAAGGAATCCCCACATACAGACTGTAGCCCTTTTCATAGTCAATATCCTTCAAAATATCACGTTCCCGATTGGCAATGGCAATGGCCAGCGCTGTCTTTTCGTTGCTGGTAAAATAGGTATTTCTCATATATTCTGCGGTCTGTGCATTGCTCATACCGGACTCTATCAGCCCCATAGCAATCTTCGTGGGACGGATTCCTGTCAGATTTCCCCAGGGAAGCGCCTGTCCCGTTTCCTGCACCAACAGCTTATAGAGCACCTGTTTTAATTTATTTTTTCTTGTTTTTCTGTCTTCTGTTTCATCGTAAGGCAAAAAATCTTCCTGCTCTTTTCCGGCAAACTTCAGACGGATTTTCACCTTTTCTCCATATTCTATGGAAATCAACCTGTCATATGCCCTGGTTTCCTCCTCCGCGGTACAATACATCTCTATGTCTTCCTGGGGATAAAAGGCCTTCACCAGGGTATAGGCATCATATTCAAATTCTCTTTGATTAAACGCAATTCCAATCATATACGTTGGTCTCTTTCTCTCTATTTTCTACAGATAAGGATTATTCTTTCTCTCAAATTCTGCATCTGTAGCTTCTCCGTGTCCCGGATAAATTTCTGTGCTGCCCGGAAGAAGATGAAGCAGACGGTTTAAACTCTGCCGCATGCTGCTCATACTGCCTCCCGGCAAATCGGTTCTGCCGCAGCTTCCGCAAAAAACAGTATCACCGCTAAGACAGACACCCTCGTCTTCTATCCAGTAACAGCAGGAACCCGGTGTATGTCCCGGAGTCAGCAGCATTTTTACAGAAAAGCCGCCTGCCTCAAAAACAGCGCTGTCCTCCAGGTACACATCCGCCTTTACCGTATACGGCACGCCTGACCAGTCTGCAGACAGATTGCTGTATGTATCTGCCAACAGCCCTTCCTCTGCCTTCGCTGCATAAACCGGAATTCCGTAATGCTCTCTCAGTTCATTAGCTGCACAGATATGGTCATAATGACCATGGGTAAGCAATATGGCCGCTGGCTTTCCCTGCAGTTTTTCCAGCGCATAAATAATTCTCTCAGCTTCGGCTCCCGGGTCTGCGATAACAAGTTCCCCTGTTTCTTTATGTTTCAGAAAATAACAGTTGGTCTGTACCGGCCCAACCACGATTCCTCTCAATATCAGATTCTTCATACAAAACTCCTTAACCGGCAGTACGCTCAATATCCTTAACGCTGTCTATCTGCCTGATTTTCTCAATCAAACTGTTCAGCTCTTCCTTGCTTTTGACTTCAAAACAAATATTAATCGTTGCCACTCCCTGTTTGCTGGTTCTGGTATTCAGTGCCGAAATATCAATTTTCCGCTCTGTAAAAATCTTGGAAATATCCACAATCAATCCGGTGCGGTTATAGGCAAACACATTTAAATCTGCCATGTAACGCTCTTCCGTCTCTTGTTCCGGCACCTGCCATTCCGCATCAATCAGACGGTTCCTATCCTCTGCAGACATATTCATCACATTGATACAATCGGTTCGGTGAATGGTTACCCCACGGCCTCTGGTTACATATCCCACAATTTCATCTCCCGGAATGGGATTGCAGCATTTGGAAAACCGCACAGCCACATCGTGAATACCTTTTACCACAATACCGCCTTTGGCCTTTCCGATATGCAGCTTCTCTTTATGCTCTGCCGTAGCCTCCAGCACCTTTTCGTCCGTCAGCTCTGCCTTATGGTCCTTATTATAGACTTCCAGCAGCTTGTTGATAATCTGACCTTCCTTTAAGCCTCCATGGCCTAAGGCTGCCAGCACAGAATCCCAGTCTCTGAAACCGTATTTCTTCATAACCGCTTCCTGGTATTTGGGTTTTTGAATTTCCCCCAGAGCAACTGCTTTTACTTTTGCGTACTGTATCAGCATTTCCTTGCCCTTCAGGATATTATCTTCTTTTAATTCCTGCTTGAACCACTGGTTAATCTTATTCTTGGCCTGGGTGCTTTTTACTACTTTCAGCCAGTCCCGGCTGGGACCTTTGGAATTCTGGGAAGTGATAACTTCCACCCGGTCTCCGTTCTTAATCACATATTCAATGGGTACCAGTTTGCCGTTCACTCTCGCCCCTACCATCTTATTGCCCACTGCGCTGTGGACACTGTAGGCAAAGTCAATAGGCGTAGAGCCATTTGGCAGAGTCTTTACATCCCCTGCAGGGGTGAAGCAATACACACTTTCGGAAAATAAATCCAAATCACTCTTTAACAGACTTAAAAACTCCTTATTGTCAGACATATCTCTCTGCCATTCCAGAATCTGCCGAAGCCAGCTCATTTTTTCTTCTTCCGACTGTGTAACACTGACTTTTCCGTTATTGGAAACCTCTTTATATTTCCAGTGGGCCGCGATACCGTATTCTGCAGTCCGGTGCATTTCAAAGGTCCGAATCTGAATCTCAAAAGGCTGTCCCGTAGGACCGATAAGTGTGGTATGCAAAGACTGGTACATATTGGGCTTCGGCATGGCAATATAGTCTTTAAACCGGCCGGGAATAGGCTTATACATTTCATGGATAAGCCCCAGCGCTGCATAACAGTCCCTCACCGTGTCCACAATAATGCGGACCGCAAACAAATCGTATATCTGGTCCAGGGTTTTATCCTGATTCACCATCTTCTTATAAATACTGAAAAAATGTTTGATTCTGCCATCTATCTGCGCATGAATACCCGCGTGGTCAATATGGCTGCGTACATCGCCCACAATCTGGTCAATAAAAGCCTGCCGTTCGCTCTTCTTCAGATTGATTTTTTCCACCAGTTCATAATAGACTTCCGGGTGCAGGTATTTTAAAGACAAATCATCCAGTTCGATTTTCACCTTGGAAATACCCAGCCGCTGAGCAATGGGTGCATAGATATCCATGGTCTCTCTGGCTTTTTCCTTCTGCTTATGAGGCGGCATATATTTCAACGTCCGCATATTGTGCAGACGGTCTGCCAGCTTAATCAGGATAACGCGGATATCCTTTGCCATGGCTAAAAACATCTTACGCAGATTTTCCGCCTGTACTTCCACCTTATCTGCTGAATAATTCAACTGTCCCAGTTTTGTAACGCCATCCACCAGAAGTTCCACCTCTGCACTGAATTCTTCTCGTATCTGCTCAGAAGTCATAACCGTATCTTCTACTACATCGTGGAGAAGGCCCGCCACAATGGTTTCTTTATCCAGTTCCAAATCTGCCAGGATAATTCCCACACAGAGCGGATGAATGATATAAGGTTCTCCGGATTTACGCACCTGTCCTGTATGGGCATTATTGGCAATGTTAAAGGCTTTTTCTATCATGGAAATGTCCGTAGACGGATGGTATTTCCTGACACTGGAAATCAGTTCTTTATACAGAACCTCCGGACTGGTAAAATCCTCCATTGTCTTTACATTGGCGTCTGCCTGTCTGATTTTTTCTACTTCCTCTTCTCCCAGGGTGGACTCTCTTTTCTCTTCCATCACGCAACCATCACCTCTCGTTCATCACCTGATTTTATTTTCCTTCATAACGAATAACTGATGCAACATTATATTTGCTCAGACGTTCTCTTCCCTTTAATCCTGCCAGTTCCATAAGGAAGACAATTTTCACAACTTCGCCGCCCAGTTCTTCTACCATGTGCGCTGCTGCTTCAATGGTTCCGCCTGTGGCAATCAAATCATCTACAATGGCTACCTTCTGTCCCGGTTTGATGGAATCCTTATGCATCTCCACCACGGCGCTGCCGTATTCCAGTTCATAACTCTGCTCAATCGTTTCACAGGGCAGTTTTCCTTTCTTCCGAACCAGCACCAGAGGCTTATGTAAATTATACGCAATGGGTGCTCCAAAAATAAATCCTCTGGACTCCGTTCCCACAATGACATCCACTTTGCTGTCCTCCAGCAGCTTCTGCATGGAATCCACAGCCAGAGCAAAACCGTCTGCGTCCTGCAAAATACTGGTAACATCCCGGAATATCACACCTTCCTCCGGAAAATCCGGAATACTTCTTACATACTCTTCTATTTTCTTTTCTTTACAATTTTCCATGTTCTCTCCCTGCCCTTTATATCGAATCCTGTCATATATCAGATTTTTATGTGGTTTAGTATATCATCTTTTTCTGGCAGAATCAAATTTTATTTTTACCGAATATTCTGAATCACCATTTCTATACTTTCCCGTCCCCGAAATACATTCACAGACGGATAATAAATCACATCCCAGCACTCTTTTTCCCGGAGTTTTTCCAGAAAGCCATCCCCATCGCCAAACCAGATACACTCTGCTGTAAATCCAAATTCGTCTTTCCCCTGCATCTTTACCACATTTCTGTTTTTCCCGAATACTCTGCAATCTGCAAAACGCAGCTTCTTCTGTGCGAACACCGGCTTTGTATTGCCTTTTCCAAAAGGCTCCAGCTGGGAAAGCTGACGAATCAGAGGAATCGTCACATAAGACATGGGCATAGGCACGTCAATGACAATTTTTTCTATCATATCCTCCTGGGTCAGCACACAGTTTTCATTTAATTTTCTGCGAAAGGCTTCCACATTCTCTTCCGGCAGGGAAAGGCCTGCAGCCATAGGGTGTCCTCCGAATTTTGTCAGCAGTTCTTTACACTTTACCATTTCCTGAAACATGTGATACGCTTCAATGGAACGCCCGGAGCCTTTCACCCCCTCTTCCGCCCGTGTCAGTACAAATACCGGCCGTGTGTATCTCTCCCGGATTCTCCCGGCAATAATCCCGGCCAGGCTTTCATGACAATCCGGCAGATAGATAACCAGCACCCGGTCATAAAGCAAATCCGTAGTTTCCACCAGTTCCACTGCCTGTTCAACCCCTTTTGCCGTCATATCCTTCCGGCTGTCGTTGAGATTCTTCAAATCTTCCGCCAGTACAGAGGCTTCTTTGACATCCTGAGAAAGCAGAAGCTGCAATGCCCTTTTTGCTGTGCTCAGCCGGCCGCTGGCATTCATACAGGGGCCCAGAATAAATCCGATGTGATATGCCGTGATTTCTCTGTTTTCCAGATTATTGACCCGTATCAGAGCTTTTAAACCTTCATTTTCCGGATTCTGCAGTCTTCTGAGTCCATCCTTCACCAAAATCCTGTTTTCATCCACCAAATCCATCACATCCCCTACCGTGGCAATGGCTGCAAAAGGAATCAGTTCTTCCGCTTCTTTAAAAGGAATTCCCAGTTTTTCATAAAGGCCGCAAATGACTTTAAAAGCTACCATGCCCCCGCAGATTCCCTTAAAAGGATAACCGCAGTCCTCCTGTTTGGGATTGACAATGGCATCTGCATCCGGCAGAAACGTACGGATACTTCCGTCTTCCTGTTCTTCATAAGGTACCTCATGATGGTCCGTCACCAGCACCGTCATGCCCAGCTCTTTTGCATAGGCAATCTGCTCTATGGCGCTGATGCCGTTGTCGCAGGTAATAATCGTATCTGTTCCGACTTCTTTTGCCAAATCAATCAGTTCCCGGCTGATACCGTAGCCGTCTTTCATCCGGTCCGGTATATCCACATCCACTGCTGCCCCGGCCCGCTTCAGCCCCTTTAGAAGAATATAAGTAGAACAAACACCATCAATATCATAATCTCCGATAATCCTGATTTTTTTCTGCTCTTTGATTTTTTCTGTCAGGATGTCCAGAAGAGACTCCATTCCTTTCAACAGCTTCCAGGAATGAAGCTCCGTTATTTTCCCGTGCAGATAAGTATCGATTTCCTCATCGGTAATCTGTTCTCTGTTCCGGATAAGTCTGGCCACCACCGGGTCTATCCCAAATTTATTTGCAATCTGCTGAAAGTCTGCCTTCTTGGCAGACACTACCCATTTTTCCATAAATTCCTCCGCTTCTGTATTTTCTAAACAGGAAAGAGACTGCCGCATTTCCTGCAGCAGCCTCCCGTCTGAAATTCTATTTCTGTTTCTTTATTTTTGTCTTCATCACATACCACAGGGCTCCTGTAATACATACGGAAGAGTAACCGCCGCATACAATGCCTACCATCAGAGGCAGGGCAAATTCGCGGATAGAAGAAACTCCCACAATAAACAGCAGGAATACCATAATAAACGTGGTCAGTGAAGTGTAAATACTTCTGGTAAGCGTCTGTGTAATGCTGGCGTTTACCAGGGTTTCCAAATCTTCTTTCTTTCTTCCTGCAGCCAGATTTTCCCGGATACGGTCAAAGATAACAATCGTTGCATTGATAGAGTAACCCACAATGGTCAGCATACATGCAATAAAAGTATTGCCCACGGATACTCTGGCAATGGCATAAAATGCAAACACAACCAATACGTCATGTATCAGGGCAAGAACCGCACTGCTGGCAAAACGGATATCCTTGAAACGGAACCAGATATACAGCAGCATCAGCACCGTTGCCATAATTACCGCTTTTGCCGCATCTGTACGCATTTCGCTGCTGACCGTAGAAGAAATACTCTCTGATGTAATCTTTTTGGCGTCTACGCCAAATTCATCTACCAACGCATTTTCCAGACGTTCTCTCTGTTCTACGTTCAAAGTCGTTGTTTTGATAATGACCTGATTGCTGTCCACGACTTTTGTAGCCTGTACATTTTTGTCTCCCGTTATTTCTTCTACCAGAGGCGTTACCTGGGAATCAATGTCCGCAATAGACATATTCTCATTAAAGGTTATGTTTGTAGAGGTACCGCCCTTAAATTCCAGGCTGTATTTCAGCGCTTCTCCTGTGCTTCCCTTAAAGGCCATCATAGCAATGGGACCGCTTACAATCATGAGGATTGAGATTGCAAAAAAAACTTTCTTTTTCTGCAGGAAGCGGATAGGCGTTCTCTCTTTTCTCTTTCCGTAGAATTTCTCATCTTTGATTCCTACTGCATAAGCCGCGTACATCACATACCTGGAAATCACCAGTGCAGTAAACATGGACAGTACAATACCAAGAGCCAATGTCTGTGCAAATCCCTTGACAGAGCCGGAGCCCATCCAGTTTAAGACAAAAGCAGCGATTAATGTAGTAATGTTTCCATCAAAAATAGCAGAAAATGCCTTTTTGAAACCGTTCTGCAGCGCGGTTCTCACACTTTTCCCCGCTGCAATTTCTTCCTGGATACGGGCATAGATGATAACGTTTGCATCCACAGCCATACCAATGGAAAGAATAATACCCGCAATGCCCTGCAGCGTCAGTGTCAGGTCAAAGGCATTTAAAGCAATCAAATCCAGACACACATAAATAATCAGGGCAATACCGGACACCAGACCCGGAATCCGATACACAACAATCATAAAGAGAATAATCAAAGCAAGACCAATGGCTGCCGCAAGCAAACTGGTGGAAATAGCTTCTTCCCCCAACTGTGCTGCAACCACACTGGAACGCAGTTCCGTCAGTTCCAGTTTCAGACCGCCGATACGAATGGTAGAAGCCAGATTTTCTGCTTCCTCTGCACTGGCCATACCATCAATCTGTGCATTTCCGTCTTTGATTTCAGACTGTACATTAGGAACGCTGACAAAACTTCCGTCATAATAAATACCAATACTGTCTTTTCCCGCTTCATATGCACTTTTCGTAGCTTCGGCAAATTTCTTTGTTCCCTCTTTTGTAAAAGAAAGACTGACCACATTCACCTTATTGCTCAGGTCATCCTGAGATACAGCTGCTTTAGCGTCCTTTACATCTGTACCGGTCAGAACAATACCGCCGTCTGCCTCAATCTCTTCGATGGTTTTGTTCAGCTTATATTCTCCCGTTGCAGTGTCATAACTATAGTTTTCGTTGCCCTCAGAATCCTTGTGGGCAATAAAATACAGGGAACCTGGTTTCCCAAGTTCTTCCAGAATCTTATTGGCATCGGTTACACCGGGAATTTCCACGATAATGCGGTTATCCCCTTCTTTGTAAACCTGCGCCTCTGTACTGTACTGCTCCACACGCTTCTGGAGTTTATAAATAGTATCTGACATTTCGTCTTCCGTAGGTGATTCTTTTGACGCCTGATAAGTAATGCTGACACCGCCGGACAAATCCAGACCTGTCTTAATATTCTTTGCGGCACCTGTACCCGTAGGACCAAAGCCCACTGCAGTGGTAAAAATCAGAAGCGCCGTAACGATAACAGTCAGCACCAATACCAGTACTCCTCTGCTTTTCTTCATTGTTTTTCCCTTCTTTTTCTTAGATTTTATTCTGCTTCTTCTGCCTCTGCCGCTTTCAGCATAATGGCGCATTCCACTCGTTTTCTCTGTAATTCACAGCCCAGTTCATAGACGTCATTGATGGAACCGTGGAAATTGTAGGAGTTTGCCGCACAGCCGCCGCTGCAGTAGAATTTTGCAAAACAATTCTGGCATTTTTCCTTTGCGTATACATTGCAGTCTTTAAACTCACTGCAGATATCCGTGCGCTTTACACCATCCCACACATTGCCCATAAGGAATTTTTCTTCTCCTACGAACTGATGGCAGGGATAAAGATCACCCCACGGAGTGACAGCCAGGTATTCCGTACCGGAACCACAGCCGGATAAACGCTTGTACACACAGGGACCGCCTGTTAAATCTATCATAAAGTGGAAGAAATTAAATCCTTTGCCTTCTTTCTTCCGTTTTATCATTTCTTTTGCCAGCTTGTCATACTCTTCACAGATTTTCGGTACATCTTCCCACTGCAGAGCATATGCTTCTTTCTCGTCTGCCACCACCGGTTCCACAGAAATCTGGTCAAATCCCAAATCTGCCAGGTGCAGCACGTCTTCTGAAAAATCCAGGTTATGACGGGTAAAGGTTCCTCTTGCGTAATAACTCTTTTCCCCTCTGCTCTTGGCAAATTCCTGAAATTTCGGCACCACTAAATCATAGCTGCCTGCCCCTTTGCGGAACGGACGCATGAAATCGTGAACCTCTTTTCTTCCGTCAATACTCAAAACCACATTGGCCATTTCTTTATTGGCAAATTCCATAATTTCGTCATTTAAAAGGACGCCGTTGGTTGTCAGTGTAAAACGGAATTTTTTATTGTGAAGTTCTTCCTGTTCTCTTCCGTATTCTACCAGCCGCTTTACCACATCCCAATTCATCAGCGGCTCTCCGCCAAAGAAATCAACTTCCAGGTTCTTTCTGTTCCCGGAATTGGCAATCAGGAAATCCAGAGCCTGTTTTCCTACTTCATAGGACATCATAGCTCTGCGTCCGTGGTATTCCCCTTCTTCCGCAAAGCAGTATCTGCAGGCCAGATTGCAGTCATGGGCAATGTGCAGGCACAGGGCCTTTACCACCGTTTCTCTTTCCTTGAAATGTTCAATGGCGTTTCTGTAAATATCCTCTGTAAAAAGCATACCTGCGTCTTTCAGCTCCCGAATCTCGCCGCAGGCTGTGCGGATGTCTTCTTCCTTATACGTGCTTTTTAAGGCTTCTAAAATTTCTGTTTCCTGTTTTCCCTGGTCTAACAATCCGATTATCTCATAGACCAACTCATCTACTACGTGTACGGAGCCGCTGTTGACGTCCAGTACAAGATTGTAGCCATTATTTTTATAACGATGAATCACCGTGTTTCCCCTTTCTCTTGTCTTCTGCTCTTAAAATTTTGTCCCTGCAAAAAATGAGCAGCGGCTTTTATACCGCTGCCCTCATTCGCTCCTCGCATGTAAAAGCTGCCTGAGTCCTCTGATTATTTGTGTTCGCAGCTCTGGTTTCCTACTGTACAGGATGTCTTGCATGCGGACTGGCAAGATGTCTGACATTCTCCGCATCCACCTTTTTTCACGGTGTTCTGTAAGCTTTTTGTATTTAATGTTTTGATATGTTTCATCACATATTCCTCCATATGTATTAGATTTTAAGATATAATATACATCTGGCAGTATTATAGCATAGCTGGTATCGCCAGGCAAGTGTTTCTTTCCCGGATTCTTTCAGGCCTTTCAGGAAAGCATACCGCCCAGAGCTCCCCCAATGGTGCAGAGAAAAAACAGCAGCGCCATTTCTTTCATGTCGCCCCGCATCTGGTGCTCTGTGAGAAAAGTTACAGCTGTCAAAAGACAGGCATATCCCACGCCCAGACCCATGCCCCATAAAAATCTTCGGATTTTCACCTTTTTTCCCATATAAAAGCCGCCCAACAGGCTGGACAATATGTATATCACCATAATTCCCAGGTTTACCTGGCTCTCTCCAAGCCCCAGCTTATACAGGAGAAAAGCCAGCACAAGCAGCAGTATCCCTGTTACAGCATAAGCCAGCACAAGAGCCTTCATCATCAGCAGAGGTTTTGCATTTTTTGACATTGTCTGTTCCATAGAGAAACCCTCCCATATGTTAAATATATGGAAGGGTTTGAAAAACATGACTCTTTGTCACACTCTATTTTTTCTTTTTTCCCAGAATAATAGCTATCACTGCCAGTACAACTGCCGCTCCTCCTGCCAGGAGATATGTCATAATGTTATTTTCATCGCCTGTTTTTACCGTACGGATAACCTTAGTATTGCTCTTCTTTGCAGTAGAAGCTGAAGACTGTGTATTTGTATTTGCAGCCGTGCCCGTTGTTCCGGAATTCTGCGTTGTCTGGGTTGTCGTTGTCCCTCCTGCAGTACTTCCGGAAGAGCCTGCAGCAGTACCTGTGGAAGGCTTGTGATTATTGCTGCTGGTTCCCGGACCTACAATCTGATGTCCCCCTACATTAAAGGGGCTGAAAGAGGCCGTCTCAAAGGAAAGGTACTCTTTTCCATCCACTTCCTCCACAGACATATTTCCCACTTTTCCGTCACGGTCAAATACGAAATATTCGTATTCGTTATTCCCCAGATAATGGGCAATAGACAACTCTGAATAGCAATTTGCATTTTCCGGAAGCGGAATCAGCACTTTTACTTTTTCGCCTTCCGGAAGTTTATACTCTTCGTTTTCCTTTAAATCCCAGAGTTTTAATTCATATGCGGAAAGAATTTCTCCGATTCCCGCATCCGGCAGCTCACTGACTGCGTCATTATAGGAAACCTGCAAATCCACATAAAACGGAAGGAAATCTCCGGATACCTGTACCCCTGTGGCTTCATCTATCAGACTTCCCACCGGAACTGCCTCCGGTGCTTTATCGGCTACTTCTCCTGTCTTGCCCTGTTCTGCGCTGTAGTCCACGTTTTCTTCGGTTGTTTCCTCTTTCTCCGGTGCTTTTTCCTCTTCTACAGGAGTAATGACAACCTTGTCAGAATCTTCTTTGCCTTCCTGTTTATCCTCACTGTCTGTCTTATCTGTTTCGTCTTTTTCCCCGTTGTCCTGGGGAGTTTCCGGCTTTTGAACCTCATCTTCTTTATCTGTGCTGTCTTCCGGTTTTTCGGTGTTTCCTTCATCGGTACCGCTCTCCGGATTTTCGGTATCCTCTTTGTTAGCACTGTCTCCCGGCTTCTCTGTATTGTCCTCAGGCTTGGTTTCCGATTCCGGATTTTTCAGTTCCTCGGTTACCACCTTCACGGTTCTGACAACGGTCTTTGTCTCTTCATTCCAGCCGGATACCTGGCTGTAATCTTTTTCCTCTGTATCGGAAGGGGTAAATACAACTTTTCTCTCTGTCTCATAAGCTTCCGGTTCCGCCTGATTTTCCCAGGCAAAGCTTCCGGTTCCCGTAAAGCCGGCTGCTGCAAAATCAAAGGCTGTCCACTCTGCCTTTTTCTGCAGATTCACCTGCGCCGGTATGGTAACCGCCCCCTCCTGTTTTTCCTGGGGCTTCAGTTCCTCTATTGTTACTTTTACGGTTTTGACCACTGTCTTTGTATCTTTATCCCACCCGGATACCTGCGTATAGTCATACTGCTCTGTGTCCTTTGGCGTAAAAACCACCTGCAGGGAAGATTCATAAGCAGAAGGTTCTGCTTTATCCTGCCATGCAAAGGTTCCCTCTCCTGAAAATCCGGCTACAGAAAACTGAAAGTTTTTCCATTCTTCCAAAGAAGCCACCGTTACCTGAGATGGTATCTCCACAGTACCTTTCTTCTTTGTCTCTTCTGCCTGTCCCGTCACAAAGGCATTTTTGCCGGCTTCTGCTGCGGAAGTATCTACATCAGAAGCTGAGAGCTGATTTCCCACAACCGTCAATCTGCCCTTTCCGGTTACTTTCACCAGTGCGCCGGTAAAGCCCTCTGCGCGCTTGATGGAAACACCTGCCGGAATGATAAGTTTTTGCTCCGTATTGACCGTTACGGTACCGCACACCAGAACAGTGCCTTTGTCCCCCGCAAGGCTCAAAGCTTTTTCCAACGAGGAAACTGCATTTTTCTTTGTACTGCCGTCTGCTTTCTCATCTGCCGCTGCCTCTCCGTTTACATATACGGAAGCTGCTGCTGTTTTTTCCTTTTCCTGTGTCTGCTGGGCAGCAAATACCGGCACTGTCACATCCGTTACCGCACCTGCCGCTACTACAGAAGCCAACGTAAGTCCCAGTACATTGGCTGTTACTTTTTTATGTAAATTCTTTTTATTTCTGTTCATTTACCTGTTCCCTTCTGCTTCTCTGTTTTCATGATTCTGAAGGCATTTCCTGTTTTTTTCCTTATTTTGATAAGTATAGCACAGTTTTTCCTTTTCCGACACCCCCTAAAAGTAACTTTTTTCTCCCTTTTCTTGCATTCTATTTTAAAATCATGTATATTAGTTTTAATAGCTGGTTAAGCTGTAATTTATTTTAAAAGGAGTTGAAACTATTGGATTCCAGTGACGCCATACAGTTTCTGATTCTGATTCTTTTGATTTGCCTTTCGGCATTCTTTTCATCAGCAGAAACTTCTATGACAACCGTAAACAAAATTCGTATTCAGTCTCTTGCTGAGCAGGGTGACAAAAAAGCCCAAACACTTCTCAAGGTGATAGAAGATTCCGGCAAGCTCCTGAGTTCAATCTTAATCGGAAACAATATCGTAAACATCACAGCCTCCTCTCTGGCCACGACCATTACCATGCGTCTGTTCGGCAATGCGGCAGTGAGTATCAGTACCGGTATTATTACTCTTCTGGTTTTGATTTTCGGAGAGATTACGCCCAAAACTCTCGCCACCCTTCATGCAGAAAAAATGGCTCTTGCCTATGCCAGAATCATTCGTCTGCTTATGATTATTCTCACACCCGTGATTTTTATTATAAACGGCCTGGCCCACGGTGTATTGACGCTGATGCGGGTAGATGACAGTGTAAAAGGAAACACCATTACGGAACACGAACTTCGTACGCTGGTAAATGTAGGCCATGAAGAAGGTGTCATTGAAAGCGAAGAACGACGCATGATTTACAATGTATTCGACTTTGGTGACTCTCAGGCCCAGGACGTTATGATTCCCCGTATTGATGTAACTTTTGCGGATGTTAACAGCAGCTATGAAGATTTAATTCAGCTGTTCCGTGAAGAAAAACATACCCGTTTTCCTGTTTTTGAGGACACCACGGACAATATTATCGGTATCATTAATATGAAAGACCTTCTGCTTACAGAAAAAAAGGGATTTTCTGTCCGAAAACTTTTAAGAGAAGCTTATTTCACCTATGAATATAAGAAGACATCCGAACTTCTGATGGATATGAAGGCCAATTCCGTATCCTTTGCCGTAGTTCTGGACGAATATGGTGCAACCTCCGGTATTGTTACGCTGGAGGACCTCATTGAAGAAATCGTAGGAGATATTCACGATGAATACGATACAGAAGAGGAAGAGGATTTAACAGAAATTATTCCTCATCAGGAATATGTGGCTCTTGGCTCTGCAAGGCTGGATGATTTAAATGAAACTCTGCACCTGGACATCGAATCCGAAGATTACGATTCCATAGGCGGCTACATAATTGAACAACTGGACCGTTTCCCCGAACAGGGAGAATCTCTTACTACAGAATCCGGCATACGACTGGTAGTGGACAAAGCGGAACGAAACAGAATTGAATCCGTTCATATTTATCTTCCGCCCAAAAAAGAACAGGTTTCTGAATCTGACAACAATTTAAGAAAGGATTGACATTATGAGCAGTTTTTTTAACATGGACAGCCCGATTATGCGGTTTTTGTCCCGTATATGTGACTTGATGATTTTAAATATTTTATGCATTATCTGCTGCCTTCCTGTGGTGACAGCAGGCGCTTCTATCACCGCCCTTTACACCATTACACTGAAAATGGTACGCGGAGAAGAATCCTATATTTTCAAAGGATTTCTCAAAGCTTTTAAGGAAAACTTTAAACAGTCTACCATTCTGTGGCTAATTATGGCTGTTTTGGGACTGTTTATTTTTGTAGATTACCGTGCAGCTTCTTTTTTGCCTGAAAACATGAGTACTATTTTCCGTATTCTCATTGGGGCCCTTCTGGTTTTATATCTGATGGTGCTGACTTATGTTTTCCCCTACACGGCAAGATTTGAAAATAATATCAAAAACACTTTCAAAAATGCTCTGCTGATTTCTATTTTGAATCTGCCCTGGACACTGGTTCTGGTTGTCTGTCCGGCAGCCCTTGTATTTGTAACCTTCCTTACACCTTCCACTCTGGTGTACGGCAGTATGCTGTGGATGCTTCTGGGATTTGCTGCAGTTGCGTATGTTTCTTCCATTATTTTCCGCAAAATATTTGCAAAATATGAGCCGCAGGAAGAAGAGAACACATCCAATCCAGATGCTTTCAGTCTGCCTGAAGAACCTGCAGATTCTGAAGAAAATTAAATTATCTTGATACTGGAAAAACAATGAAAATGCCGCATGAAAAGCAATCCGGAATATGCAGATATTCCCGGTGTGCACGAAATGCGGCATTCTTTTTTTGCTCATATTTTTCCGATTGTATGGAATAATAAACATGGTATTACCTTGACTTTTTAAGTCCAATATTATAGAATCCACATATAACAGAAAAGTTATTTACAACTAACTACAAGATATAGGAGGTTATACTATGCTCAAAGAATGGGAGTCTTTCCAGGGAGGCATCTGGGAAAAGGAAATCAATGTTCGGGATTTTATCCAGAAGAACTATGTGCCTTATGACGGAGATGATACTTTCCTGCAGGGACCTACACAGGCAACACAGGATTTATGGCAGCAGGTTATGGACTTAACAAAGCAGGAGCGGGAAAAAGGCGGTGTCCTGGATATGGATACCAAAGTAATCTCCACCATTACTTCTCATGGTCCCGGTTATCTTGACAAAGCAAAAGAAACCATTGTGGGATTCCAGACCGACAAACCTTTTAAACGTTCTCTGCAGCCATACGGCGGTATCCGCATGGCTATGAAAGCCTGCGAGGACAATGGATATAAAGTAGACCCGGAAGTGGTAGAATTTTTCACCAAACACCGCAAAACACACAACGACGGTGTTTTCGATGCCTACACACCGGAAATGCGCGCCTGCCGTTCCAGCCACATCATCACAGGTCTTCCCGATGCATACGGAAGAGGCCGCATTATTGGTGATTACAGACGTGTGGCCCTTTACGGCGTAGACCGTCTGATTGAAGACAAACAGAATCAGAAGGACAGCACCAGAACCATTATGTACTCTGATGTAACCAGAGAAAGAGAAGAACTTTCCGAACAGATTAAGGCTTTAAAGGAATTAAAAGAGCTTGGCCATATTTACGGCTACGATATTTCCCGTCCGGCACAGAATGTCCAGGAAGCAATCCAGTGGCTGTATTTCGGCTATCTGGCTGCCATCAAAGAGCAGAACGGCGCTGCCATGTCCCTTGGACGTACTTCTACTTTCCTGGATATTTATGCAGAAAGAGACTTGAAAAACGGCACTTTCACAGAAGAACAGATTCAGGAGTTTATTGATCACTTTATCATGAAGCTGCGCCTTGTAAAATTTGCCAGAACACCGGAATACAATGCCCTTTTCTCAGGTGACCCCACCTGGGTTACCGAGTCCATTGCCGGTATGGGAATTGACGGACGCCACATGGTAACCAAAATGTCCTACCGTTATCTCCATACACTGGAAAATCTGGGCACAGCGCCGGAACCAAACCTGACTGTACTCTGGTCCACCAGACTGCCGCAGAACTTCAAACGTTTCTGTGCAAAAACTTCCATTGCATCTTCTTCCATCCAGTACGAAAATGATGACTTGATGCGTGTTACACACGGAGATGACTATGCAATTGCCTGCTGCGTGTCTTCCATGAAAGTGGGAAAAGAAATGCAGTTCTTCGGTGCAAGAGCAAACCTGGCCAAGTGCCTGCTCTACGCCATCAACGGCGGTGTAGACGAAATTTCCAAAAAACAGGTAGGACCGAAATACCGCCCCATCACTTCCGAATATTTGGACTACGAGGAAGTCATGGAACGTTTCCAGGATATGATGAAATGGCTGGCCTGCGTATATGTGAACACTTTAAATATCATCCACTATATGCATGATAAATACAGCTATGAAAGACTGCAGATGGCTCTCCACGACAAAAAAGTAACCCGTTGGTTTGCCACAGGAATTGCCGGACTTTCCGTTGTTGCCGATTCTCTTTCCGCAATCAAGTATGCCAAGGTAAAACCAATTCGTGACGAAAACGGTATTGCCATTGATTACGAAATTGAAGGAGATTTCCCAAAATACGGAAACGACGATGACCGTGTAGACGATATTGCATACGATATCGTGCACCAGTTTATGCAGTATATCAAAGGAAATCACACTTACCGAAACGGAATTCCAACAACTTCTATCCTGACCATTACCTCCAATGTGGTATATGGAAAGGCAACCGGTTCTACTCCGGATGGAAGAAAAGCGGGACAGGCCTTTGCTCCGGGTGCAAACCCGATGCACCACAGAGACCGTCACGGCGCTGTGGCCTCTTTAAATTCTGTTTCCAAGCTTCCTTTTAAGGACGCACAGGACGGTATTTCCAATACCTTCTCCATTATCCCCGGTGCGCTGGGAAAAGATGATGCTATCCTGTTTGATGACATTACTTTCGAGCTGGAACCGGATTGCGCCTGCTGTGAACCTAATGCACAGCTTGATTAATCTCTGAAGACAAAAACTTTTCATAAAAAATTTAACGGAGGTAAAAATTATGAATATCAGTGACGCTCAGATTGACAACCTTGTAGGTTTATTAGACGGTTATGCCGAAAAAGGCGGCCACCACTTAAATGTAAATGTATTTACAAAAGAAACTCTTTTAGATGCACAGGAACACCCGGAAAAATATCCTCAGCTGACTGTTCGTGTATCCGGATATGCAGTAAACTTCAATAAGCTGACAAAAGAACAGCAGGACGAGGTTATTTCCAGAACTTTCCATGATGGAATGTAAAGAAACCGGTTATATCCATTCTCTGGAAACCTTTGGCACGGTAGACGGTCCCGGAATACGCCTTGTGGTGTTTTTCCAGGGCTGCCCTATGCGGTGCCTGTACTGCCACAATCCGGATACCTGGGCACCGAAAAAGGGCCAGACAATGACCGTAGATGAGATTCTGGATATCTATGAAAAAAATAAAGGCTTCTATTCCAAGGGTGGTATCACAGCTACAGGGGGGGAACCTCTTATGCAGCTGGATTTTCTCATTGCCCTCTTTGAAGGTGCAAAAAAACGGAAGATTCATACCTGTCTGGATACATCGGGAATTCTCTATCGGAAAGAAAAAGACGAAGCGTACAGACGGCTTTTTGCCTCTACAGACCTTCTTCTCCTGGATTTAAAACACAGTCAGGCAGATACCCATAAAACCCTTACCGGGCAAGCCCTGCAGTCTGTTCTGGAGTTTCTCGACGCTGCTGACAGGTCTGGGGTTTCTGCAATTATCCGTCATGTAGTGGTCAAAGGCTACACCGATACCCCAAAAGAATGGGACGGCATCGGAAAAATCATTGCAGAGCATAAAAATGTCAAAGGTCTGGAAGTGCTCCCTTATCACAATATGGGAGAAATCAAGTATAAAGAACTGGGACTTTCCTATCCTCTTCAGGGAATGGAAAATCTTTCAAAAGAACTGGCACAGAAAGCCCGGCAGACCATTTTACAAAGTATCCGAAAATACCGCAGCCAGAATCATCTCTCCTAAAGCCTTTTCAACCGGAAAACAGAGGATTCGTCTCTGTCTTCCGGTTCATTTATCTATTGGCTCTTCTTTTCGTATTTCCCCTATGATTTCATGAAACTGTATGCCAATGCGTTCCATTTCTCCCAAAACCACCTTTGTCCCCTGCTCGGTCTGATACCAGTTGTCCTTTCGGATACTGCTTTCTTTTACCGGACAAACCAGAAAACGGGTATCCGGGTACAAAAGCTGATAATACAAAAGACTTCTTCTGGCATGATAAGGCTTGCAGCAAAGAATGGCCTGCCGAATATCCAGACGAGCCTTGTCTGTTACTTTTCTGGAATAAGTCGCATTTTCATAGGTATACGTGGCTTTTTCTTCCTTTAAAACAGCTTCTTTGGGAACCCCGTTTTCTACCAAAACACGGCTGAGAAATTCCCATTCCGTATGGTACTTTCCCGGATAAAGCGCTTCCTTTTCCTGTACACCACCAAAGTGTCCCTGTGTAATACTATAACGCCCGGACGGAAGAATATAGGGCGCAAAACCTTTCTTATAAAGCTGTGCCGCCTCTTCTGCAAGCTGCGGAAAGCCGCTGCCGGGGATGAAAATAATATCCGCTTTTTCCGGTTCATTCTCCACAAAAACAAAATCTGTAATCTGCTTCAAAAATGCTGCATGTTTCATAAGTTTCTGTCTTCCTTTTCCAAACGTTCTTTTATTCCTGTATGATGTGCTGAAATTCCTTATGACGCGCAAACCAGCCTTTTGCATACGAGCAGGTAAGCACTGCCTTCTTCCCCTGTCTGGAAATTTCTTCTGCCGCAGCCTGCATCAGTTTCCCTGCCATACCGGTTCCCCGGAGAGAGGGAGAAACAAAGGTATGATTAATCTCCACGGTATGCTCATCCAGTTTCGGAAATGTTACCTCTGCGTTTTTTTCCCGGTTTTCATCCATATAATAAATGGCATTTTCTTCCACGATAAAATTCATATTTCCATTCTCCTTTTTGCAAGTTTTTTTCATGCCTGTTGTTCATCCTTCATGGATTCTAAACGTTTGATTTTTTCCTGAAGCTCTGCAATTTGCCTTTCCCGTTCTTCCATTTCCTTCTTTACTCTTTCCTCCGCTGCTTTTCTCTCCTGTTTCTCCTGTTCTGCCCTTTCCTCCGCTGCCTTTACTTCTGCCTCCAACTCTTCAATCATATAACTCACTGTGTTCCGGTCCATTTCCTCCAGTTCTTTTGAAAATAAACTCATAATACCCTCCACATTTCTGCACATCTGGTACACTTCTTCATATATTTCACGAAACTCAGGATACTTTTCCAAAAGTTCCATGATTCTTTCCGGCTCATCGCTGCTGAGTAAAAACAGCCAAGCCTCCAGTTTGTTTTCTATAGACCTATTTTCTATATTTTTCCGAAAAATGTCAAGAGCTACCAATACACTTTTCTGAAGTGTTTCCAGCTTTAGTCCCGTATCATAGATGTGCTCCCCATAATGGAGATACTTATCTGGAATCTCATGAAATTCTCTTGTACTTTTCTCAAATAAAACAATTGTATATACTTTCTTTAAATCCCTGTAATTAAACTTTTTATTTTCGCTCCTCTTCCTGTCCTTCACTCTCTTGTATTGTCTGAGCAACAAATCTGCGGAGTAGCACGCTGTCCTCTGGCCAGGAAAAGCATAACCTATCTTCTGTATTTCCAAATTTGCAATTCTTCCATCCTCGGTCTCTATTACAATATCTGTAATGAGCAGGGTATATTCATCTGCCAGACGAACGGAATCATTGGGCAAAATTTGTTTAATACGGATTTTTGTCTCCAGCAAAAGACTTAACAGCTCTTCCAGTCTTTCTGCATGATATTCCGGATTGAAAATTTCTTTAAAAAAAGAATCATACAGAATCTTTACTCCTGTACAAAAATCCAGAAACTCCTCCTGCTGTTCTTCGCTCCAGCTCTCAAACAAATTTGTCAGTTTCTCTTTCTCCCCAATCAGGTTCAGCACTTCTTCTCTTGTGCGGATGATTGGAAAATACGTTTTCAGTAAAGTGTCCATAAACATCTACCTCCCTGTTTGCTTTATTTTACATTTTTGAAATACCGCTTCAGAAAAGAAGCTATAGAAAAAAGACGTTTAGACATAAGATGATATAAGTTTTCTTAGTCTGAATGAATGATGTATAAAGATATGTTATCATCTTTGTTTTACAGATACAAGCACTATTTTCCGCATAAAGGAAATCCGTTTATCTGATTCGCATGATATCTTCTTTGTTATGACTCGCCATCAAAATAGTTTTTCCATAATCGCCTGGGCAATTGCAAGTCTTTTCCGCATACCCAAAGAATAATTACAAACCCGCTTTCCAGACTTAGGAGGATGCCTCAATCTATAGAGAAAGTCCAGGTTTTGGTATCCCGTATAACTCCACAGAAATGCCGGTTCCTCTATAATGATTCCTGCTTCTGTCAGCATATCTATATCTTTTTTTCATCTGCTTGCCCTGTATCCATATTTGTCCCTCGTCAAGATAATATAATCCACAGATACACTTGAAAAGCACAGTTTTTCCGGAACCATTATATCCTACAATTCCATATATTTTGCCTTTTTGACAGCTTAATGAAACATCATTTAATACCTTGTGCTCATGAAAACTCTTTGACGCATTTCTTACTCTGATAACTTCCATACCATCCTCCAATTTTACTAATTTTCCTTCGTCAATTCAAAATCCACTCTTGTTATTTTCCATATAATAGCTATCGACAATATTACACAGGCCAAAAGCAGTACCACTATTTTTCTAGAGTGAACATAAATTGTTCCTGCTGCACTAAAGCTTGTAGCCTTTGCATAATATCTCTGTTCATTATCCGCTTTCATCGTCCTTTTAGACATTGTGTCAGTGTTTAATGATGGTTTAGAACTAACTGTAAATGTAAAATCGGTTGTTGTTGCATGAACCATTGGTGCTGTAGTTCCCGTTACACAAGCTGCCACTGCTAAAGCACAACCTAATTTTTTTAATGTATTTTTTGCCTTCATAATAATCCTCCCAATCTTTAAAATATTGAAAATCAATGACAATTTTTATTATCTTTATTTTTCTTATGATTTCAATCCCTTTTGCACTAAACGACATTTACCCGTCTTTTCTGGTCATTCTCCATATCCTTTTTGCAATGCAGGGAATCTGTAGTCCTGCTGCCAGCAATATTCCTATAAAAAAACTGACAGCAGCTTTTCTGTTTATAATAACAACTCTGATTATCTCAAAAAATCCCGGAAATACGGGCATTTCACGGGATATAAGAACTGAATTTACTACTGATTTACTACTTTCGGGTTGAGCTTTGACACGCTTCTACTTTCCCGTGAAGCCCACCGCCCAAATAGCGACACATCGAAAATTGAATACGACACCGCAAACGGCGGCGTTCTCTTTTCCCCTTTGGGGAGATCAGGACGCCGCTTTTTTGCGCCCAAAAACAGAAAGGAGGCGACCGCCTATATACTTTACTTCCGGCAGCGACCGGGCCTTTGAACAGCTCATGCAGACAAGACCGGGCGCAGACCATTTTGACAGCGGCGAGGCCGGAGCGCCGGAGGACTGCGGCACTTGCCGTTTCTACCGCCCGCACTGGAAGTACCAGTTTTGTGTGTATGAGGAATGTCCCTACCAGCCGGGCAAGTGTACCGCCCTTGACGGCGCGGTGAAATTTCAAGTGAAAGGAGCGGAGAAAAACCGGGGCTACACGGTGATATCCAACCACCACCTGCGGAACAAGGACTTGTCCCTGAAAGCCAAGGGCCTGCTGTCGCAAATGCTGTCCTTGCCGGAGGATTGGGACTTTACGCTGAAAGGCTTGTCCCTTATCAACCGGGAGCAGATTGACGCGATCCGGGCGGCAGTTAAGGAGCTGGAACAGGCGGGCTATATCGTGCGTTCCCGTGAGCGTGACAGCCAAGGCCGCCTGTGTGGGGCGGATTACATCATTTACGAACAGCCCCAGCCTGTGCCGGATTCACCTACATTGGATAATCCAGCATTGGATAATCCAACGCAGGAAAAGCCTACGCAGGAAAAACCAACGCAATTAAATAAAGATATATCAAGTAAAGAGAAATCAATTATGGATGGATCAAATACCGATTCCATTCCTATCCTTTCCCCTCCCTCTCCTTTGGGGGAAGAAGCGGCTGCGCCGCCGGAACGGAAAGGAACAGGAGCGAAATCACAGAGCGCCGTAGAGATTTATCGGGAGATCATCAAGGACAATATCGAGTATGCCGGAAATGCCAGCATGGGTGCAGACAGAGCTTCCGGGCGGTTGTGGTTGACTGCCCCCATTATTTATCCAAACGAGCAAAGAAAAAGGAGGGACACACTCAATGAATTTTGAATTTATGACCATAGACACACCATTGCCGCCCTGTATGCCCTTTCCCAGAGCGTTGACAGGATTTCCAGTCAGCAGCACCGCAAAGGTCATGTACTGCCGGATGTTGGACGCTATGCTATCCAAAGGACAGGAGGACGAGAACGGAATCCTGTTTGTCTGCTTCCCTATCACAGCCATTGCCGCAGTCCTGTCCCGCAGCCCCATGACGGTCAAGCGTTCTCTGAATGAATTGGAAACTGCCGGACTTATCATGCGGGTGCGTCAGGGTGTAGGAGAACCGAACCGGATTTATGTGCTGATACCGGGATAGGAGGACGCCGCCCTTGCCTGATACCTCAAAGCTGGAAAAGCTCAACCGGGAGCTGGAGAAAAGCGAAAAGAAACTGCGGAAAGCCATCAATGATGAAAAGGCATTGCAGCACCAGTTGAAGCAGCTTACCCGAAAGGAACGGACGCACCGGCTCTGTACTCGTGGCGGTATGCTGGAAAGTTTTCTGCAAGAACCGGAACGCCTGACAGCTGATGATGTCATGCTGTTGTTGAAACTCATTTTTCACAGACAGGACACGCAGGAACTATTGAAAAAACTGCTGGAACGGGAGAAGCCGGAAACCCCTTGGTTTACTAAGGGCACAATTATACACCACCTAGAGGTTGGTGCATTGCGTTCTCCGAAGGCTCCTCGCCGGAGGGCTGTGATTTTCCGCAGTCATGGTCTGTTCCAAATCAAACAGGGGACGCTACACTTCCCCTGCGCTGGCTGCCGCCAGCTACCCTTTTGTAAACTTGTCGGCTGGGGACACCTTGCTTTGCAAGCTGTTCCCAGCCGACAAGTTTCATAAAATATGCTATCTTTTCGATAGGCGATGAAGTATAATGAAGATGACGACAAATAAGAAGTTGTCAAACTGAAATGTAAATGAAGGAGTATGTGAATGAAAAAAATTGGAATAGTTTTGCTCATACTTATTTTTCTAACAAGTACATTGTTAGCATGCGGAAAACGAGATGTGAATATCAATTTAGAAAATATTGCTGTGTCAGAAATTAAAAAAATTGAACATATAGGAACTACAGGTGGGATAGACGGTGATTATTCGTATTCTTTTTCAGATAATGAAGTTGTTGAGTTTATAGATTTATTAAATCAAGTGAAACTTGGTGACAAAGTAGATGAAAACAAAGCATTATCAAATGGAGCTGTTTCTTATTATACAATCTATTTTGCAACCGATGAAACACTGACAATTAGTCCGGGGAAATATTTTAAAATTGAGGACACATTTTATGAGTTTGATAATTATGATGAATTGTGGGATGAATTTATAGTATTTAACAGTATAAAGTAAGCTTCGAAAAATTCCAGTTTGCTATTCCACACACATCGGGTCAACTTGCCCCGAACTTACAACCAAATACCCGTCGCCCACACAGCGGCACACCAAGCAGGAAATCTGAAAAAGGTCTCCTGCTTTTTTTCTGCCCAAAATGAGGTGGTAAAACGCCACCCCATCTACTAATTACCGAAAGGAGAAACACGAAATGCCCTGTCCACACAACGAAATCTCTATTGTGCAGCGAAGCCAACAGCAGTCTGCGGTTGCCGCCGCTGCTTACCAGAGCGGCGAAAAACTGTTCTGTGAATATGACCAGCAAGTGAAGCACTACCCGGAAAAGCGTGGTATCGTCCACAATGAAATCCTGCTCCCTTACAAGGGACGAGGAACGGATTGAGGTTCTGGACAAAATGGTCATGCGGCTTTATGAGGATATGATTGCAGGGCGTATCAGTGAGCAGAATTTCAATACCATACTGGAAAAGACACAGACCGAGCAGACGGAGCTTAAAACAAGAATATCCGAGGGCAGAAAGCGGCTGTCCGATGAAGTCCAGCTTGCCAATGACGCAAAACAATGGGTGGAAGCCATTCAGGAATACGCCAACATCACAGAGCTGAACGCAGCCACCCTCAACCGCTTAATCAAAGAAATCAGTGCAGTTCTTCTTCTATTAATAAACCTACTGGTATTTGGAATTACACAATATAATCAGAAAAAAAGCCGTGAATTTACAGAAATGCAGTTGTTGCTTCAAAAAGAATCCGATTCTGCTGAATATTATAAAATGCTGCTGTCTCAAAATGAAAACCGGAGTATTTTAATTCATGATATCAAAAAGCACCTGCAGTCCATCAAACTACTAAATGAAAAGGGGGAAAGTGAGAAAATAGATGCTTATATCCTCCAGCTTATGGATGCTTCTGATTTAAAGGAAACAGCAAGAATCTGCTCCACCATCTGCACCAGAATGACCTGACCTCCCTGTTCTGCAACTTGCTGGACAATGCAATGGAAGCTGCGGAACACATCCCGGATTCTTTTATTGACCTTATGGTTCAAAAGAAAGAGAACACTCCTTTTGTTGTAATTGTCCTTGTAAATTCATGCAGAAGTATGCCGGATTTTGACCAAAACGGATTTCCCGTTTCGCATAAATCCGGCAAAGGAAGACATGGCTTTGGAATCAAAAGTATTCGAAAAGTAGTAGAGCAGTATCAGGGCAATCTACGGATGTATTATGATGACACCACTGCTACTTTCCATACGATTATAACCTTGAAGCAGTAAAGAGCATAAATACCAAAAGCAGCCCGCAGTCAGGTTTTATTACCGCAGTGAAATTCTTACCTTGTATTTTTCCAGCCAGTCATTCACCTGCAGCATATAAGCCAGCATCTGCGGTCCTGCCATAAGCTGTCCGTACCAGGGTTTCCCATAATCCGAAGGACTTGCAAGAAAGCGTTCCACTTTCCCCTTATCCAGAAACTGTCCCACAGGGGCATTGGAGTCTGCCAGCACCTCACGCAGCCTGTCGCCAAGCATTTTTTCGTATTCGGGATGGTAAGTTTTGGGGTACGGGCTTTTCTTTCTCCACAGTACTTCTTTCGGCAGCTTTCCTGCCCCTGCATGGCGCAGCAATCCTTTTACCACACCGTCCCGGCATTTCATTTCCCACGGCACATTCCACACATATTCTACAATCCGGTGGTCTGCAAAAGGAACTCTGGCCTCCAGACCACAGTACATTCCGGTTCGGTCCATTCTGTCCAGAAGCGTAGCCATAAACCATTTCAGGTTCAGATAGGCAATCTCTCTTCTTCTCTTTTCCGTACCTGTCTCCCCTTCCAAAAGCGGAGTCTCTTTTATGGTCTTCTCGTAGGCGCTGTGTGCATATTCTTCCATAGGCAGCATGTGTATCCACTCTTCTGATAAGAGTGTCTGCCGTACCTTCATATCCGAAGACCAGGGAAAGTCCTGGGTTTCAAACGCTTTTGGATTGTGAAACCAGGGATATCCTCCGAAAATTTCATCGGCACATTCTCCGGTAAGGGCTACTTTGTTTTTCTCTGCTACCTTGGAGCAAAAGTACAGCATGGAAGACTCCACATCTGCCATACAGGGCAAATCCCTGGCATCTACGGCCTTGTAGAGATAATCCAACAGCTGTATATTGTCACACTCCAGGAACGTATG
This sequence comes from Blautia sp. HCN-20427, assembly GCF_037890365.1. NCBI lineage: Bacteria > Bacillati > Bacillota > Clostridia > Lachnospirales > Lachnospiraceae > Blautia > Blautia sp. HCN-20427. The sequence goes on from NZ_JBBKBX010000001.1 coordinate 53,524, forward strand.
CTCACTTTGACAGAACTTCACCATTTTCTCAACCCAGGGACGATCCTGGCTGGGCTGAAAACGATTGGCTTTAAAATATTTCCGGTTTCCCTCAAAATCAAAAGAAAAGGTGCGCAGAGTTTTTCCCTGTTTTTTCAGCTCTTTGGCACAGATTGCCGTCACAAGGCTGCTGTCTACCCCTCCGGACAAAAAGGTGCTGACAGGCACATCCGACAACATCTGCAGTTTTACCGCATCCTCTATAAGCCATGAGGTCTTTTCCACAGTTTCTTCAAAAGACGCTTCCTGTACATGGCTTTCCAGCTTCCAATAGCAGATATCCCTTATTTTCCCCTTATGAAAAACCAGATAATGGCCCGGCAGAACCTCATAAATGTCTTTCAAAACTCCTTTTCCGTATGTTTTTGCCGGCCCCAGGGCAAAAATTTCACACAGCGTATCCGCATCTGCCACGGCTTCCATGCCGGGATAGGCCAGAATTCCCTTTAATTCCGAGGCATAAACCAGGGTTTCTCTGTATTTTGTGTAGAAAAGCGGCTTTACCCCTGCTCTGTCCCGGAAAAGAAAAAGAGTTTCCTTATCCGAATCCCAAAGAGCCGCTCCAAAAACGCCGTTTATCCGCTTTACAAAGTTTTCCCCATGAAGCATATAGCCCACCAGAAACACCTCTGTATCACTGTCTGACTGAAAAATTGCTCCTTCTGCCTCCAATTCTTTTCGCAGTGCTTTCATATTGTAAATTTCTCCGTTGAAGCAAATGGTACAGGTTCGTCCCTGGCTGTGCCGGGACATGGGCTGCTGCCCTCTCTTTAAATCCAAGATACACAGACGCACATGAGCCATGCCACAGTGAGCATCCAGAAAAATTCCGTCTTCGTCAGGTCCTCTTCGTTTCTGCACCTGATTCATGGTTTCCAGGATTTCCTCCCATTTTCCCCGGCATATGCCATAGTCTTCTTCGTAACTGCTAAATCCTGCAATTCCACACATAGTTTTCCTCCCTACTGAATAATCGGCTGATATTGTTTTCCTTCCAGAGCAGCTTCTGCCGCCGGTACCAAAAGCCCTGTATGGGCTACCATGGAATTCGGCTTTTTCTGTGCATTGTCCTGTCCGAAAGGCACGAAAAAGACATGCTTGGCATTCAAAAGCAACCCGATATTTTTCATATTCATTCCCAGAGCATCGTTGGTGGAAATAGACAGCAGCAGCGGCTTTTCATTCCGCAGATGGGCTTTTGCCGCCATTAAAACCGGAGTATCGGTAATCCCGTTTGCCAGTTTTGCAATGGTATTTCCCGTGCAGGGGAGAATAATCAGCAAATCCAGAAGGCTTTGCGGGCCAATGGGCTCCGCCTGTGCAATGGTTCCCATAATCTTTTCTCCTGTAATCTGTTCTGCCCTTTTTACAAAATCCTCTGCATTTCCGAAACGGCTGTCAATGCTCTTTGCCGCCTCCGAAAAAATGGGCTGTACCTTTGCCCCTTCCCCCACCAGCTTTTCCAATGCCAAAAAGGCTTTTTCATAGGTACAGAACGAGCCTGTAAAAGCCACTCCGATTTTCTTTCCCTTTAAATTCATGATAAACTCCTTCCCAAATCTTTTCTTTTACTCCATATATCGAAAGATGAATTTTGCCAGAATTTCAGCCGAAGAATACGGCGCATACCGCCCCGGCAGCCCCGGCAGCAGCACAGCCTGCAGTTTCTTCTCTTCCGCGGCCTGATAATCCACCCCTCCCGGCGCAGACGCCATATCCAGAATCAGCGCATCTGCAGACACATATTCCAACAATGCTCTGGGCAGCACCATAGCAGGAGCCGTATTAAAAATATACTGCACAGACCCCAAATAAAGGGGCAGCTTAGAGGGCGCTATCACCCGGTCTGCCAAAAGCCCTGCCCTGGCTCTGACCTTTTCCTCCTTTTCTGCCACTGTCACATGGCAGGAAAATTTTTTCAGATAAGATACCAGTGTGCTTCCACATCTTCCATATCCCAGCACCAGACAGGAACTTCCAAAAAGATTCCTGGAACTGCGGCAAATGGCTTCCGCAAGAAGCCCTTCTGCAGCCGCAACCGTGTTCTCCATTGCCGTGTATTCATCTTTTAAATAATCCACACAGACAATGCCCTTCTTTGCCGCCTTTTTCTCATACTCTGCAGGGATTCCTCCGGCAAACAGCACACTGCCTGGCCGCACCAGCTTCAGGATATTTTCTCCCTGAAGCTCTGTCTGAAACTTTTCCTGGGGATTTTTGCAGAAAACCACATCCTTTTTCAAAAAAGGAACCGGCGCCGCAATGACATCCGCAGTTTCCAATACCTCTTTCAGACTGGCAGAGGACTCCGTTTCCGTCTCTAAGCCATAGCGTTTTACCTCCTGTCCCTTTTCCTCCAGAATATCTGCCAGATACACCTGACGCATATCTCCGCCCAGAACCGCAAATCTATAGAAACTTTTCTTCAATTTTTTCACTTAAACCTTTTTCTTATATGGTATGCAAAACAGAGCCAATGGAAACTGTCTTTCCAAAAAGAAAAACCTCTCCGCCTGCTGCCCGGAATATTTCTTTCCAAAACACAGACGAAAAGGTCTCTTTTCTCTATTTTTTCCTTTTTTCCGCCAGAAAAATACTTTCAGCCATGATACTGCCCACAGCCGCCATTGCAGTCCTTCTAAGGTTTTCCAGCATATTGGCATCCTTCGGACAGCGAACAAACTTCTGCACTTCGTCAAAAGCCTGCTGCTTTTCCTGCATCAGTCTTGGGAAGAAATCCATATCAGACCACATAGACGGCAGATAATCTCCGGAAAACCGAAGCGTCATCCACAGCCCTGCCGCAAACAGAAAACAAAATGCAGCGGCCGCCACAAGCTTGATAAAAAGGCGAAAGGCAAAAACTGCACATCTGTTTGTCTGCCGGTATCCTCTGCCAAAGCAGACCAGGACAAAGACCCACACCGGAAGCGCTGCCAAAACTCTGGCCAGACTACTGTAAAGATTTCCTTCCCAGAATCCATCCGGCGCACTGCCCGTTATCTGAGTCAAAAGACTCTCTGCCAAAGAGCCGGGCTGCCTGTGGTCTGTATACTGCAAAGAAATTCCCTCCAGCCCGTCTTCTGTTTCTGCAAAGACAGCAGCAAAAGAGTCTCTGCTTTTTATGCAGCCGCGGACAATGTAGGTTTTCCCAAAAATCTGCACTTGGTTGCCTTGTATACGCTCTGTTCCGAAAAGCTTTTCTGCCAGACCGCTGCTAATCAGACAGCCTTCCTCATCTTCTTCCCAGGGATAATTTCCCTCCTTCAGCTGTCCCGCAAAAAACATTTCCATACTTCCTGCGATTTTCCACAAAGTTCCCGAAACGGCCTCCCGCACCTCTCCCTTTATGGGAATCTTATCTTCCTTTGACCAGCCCGTTATCTGCGGCAGTTGATCCGGCTGTTCCGCCTGGGAGAGAAAGGCAGACAACTCTGCCTCTGTAAGAACCGGCATATCGTAATAACCGTTAAAGCTGCCCGCCTGTTCCTCCGTCTTTTTATAGAAAAAGAAAGAGAGGCACCAAAGCGCCAAGCTGAGAAAACCTACCCCTGCTCTTATCCATATTTTTTTCATTCTTCCAGCCTCACCTTATCTTCCGGAGCAATGTCCTTGCTGCTGCCTGTAATAATTTTATCCTCCTGCCCGAGAGAGGAGGTAATCGCTGCGCTGGTACTGTCTTTTTCCACCACAGTCACAGCTACCCGTTTTGCCCTGTATTCATTTCCCAGTACGGTTTTCTCCTCTTCTGCCACCAGACAGAACGTTCCGTCAGAATCCTTTCTTACGGCTGAAAGAGGAATCACCTGCTTATAGGAAGAATCTGTCTGTCTGCTGATTTCATAGGAAATTTCGCTTCCATACACAGCCTCCTTTTCCTCCATTTCCGCATAAAACACTCCTGCTGCAGTCTGACCCTCCCCCTGCTGATTGGTATTTCCGGAGATTTCTCCAATATTCTTTTTCAAAGTTTTCCCCTGCCCGGGAACCATAATTTTTACCTCATCTCCGGTCTCTGCCTTAGACAGGTCTTCTGCTGTCAGATTGCCTTTGACCCGGTATCCGCCCCAGCCAAACATCAGAGATGCCGTATCGTCTGTCACCCCACCGGCTGCTATGGTACTGCTTTTTAAGACCCCGTCCTCCGGGGCTTTCACCTCTCCGTTTTCTGACTGTACCTTCTGCAGCTTTTCCAGTTCCTTTTTTGCCAATTCTAAATCCACCTGGGCAGACTGTGTGGTGTAGCTGCCTGCCTCTGCTGTCTTCTTATCATTTTCTGCCGCAGCCGCATCCTGCTCTTTTGCACTTTCATAGGCATTATACGCCTGAGCTCTGGCCGAATCCTGAGCCTGCAGACTTTCCTCGGCCTGGCTCTTCTGAAGTTCCAGTTCCTGAATGGCACTGTCATAAGCAGACTGGGCCTGTGCCTTTCTCTGCTCTGCATTCTCCTCTGCCTGCTGACGCAGCTTTTCTGCTTCCTCTGCCTCTCCTGCAGCTTCCAGTTCCTGTGCCTGCTGCAGTACACGCTCTTTTTCTTCCTCTGCTGCCTGCAGCTCCTGGTCTAAATTCTGCTGCTGCCCGGCGGCGCCTGTCTCATAAGCTTCCGCTGCTGCATTGTAATCCTCCCACGCTTTTGCATAATTATCCTCTGAAAGCTGTACATCCCGCTGTGCGCTCTCGGCGGCCTCCACTCTGGCTTGAGGCTGTCCCGTAAGTTTTGCCTGTTCTACCGCCAGTTCCAGCTTTTTGATTTCTGCCTGTTTCTCTTCTATCCTTTCCTGCAGATAGTTCTGATCATACTGCAGCAAAACATCTCCCTTTTTCACCACCGTGCCTGTCTGAAGAATTTTTTCTACACGCAGTCCTGTCTGAAGGGAAAGCAGGCTTTCTTCTCTGGTCTCCACCGTTCCTTTTCCCTGTATGAGAATGCTCAGCTTTCCTTCCTGTACTTTTCCGGTAGTGACTTTCGGCACTACCATAGAGGCTGCGGCTCTGGAAACCGCCGTACAGACCGCCATAATCAGGAAAAATACAGCAAACGCTGCTGCTGCCAGTTGTTTTTTATTGACTTTCTCTCTCTTCATGCTCTTACTCCTTTAGTCCTGACGCAAGAATTCCCTGCTCCAGATAATTCTGCCCGCAGGCAAATAAAAACACCGACGGCGCCATAATTAAAATGGAAGCCGCAAAAGCGGTCCCCATATCATGAATTGTGATATTAGACAGATACAGGGAAACGGGAAACAGGCTCTTGTTCTTTAAAAATGTCATAGGCGCCTCAATGGCATTCCAGTATTCCAGAAAATTCAGAATCAGAGAAGATACCACGCCCGGAATTCCCAGGGGCAGACCAATGTAAAAAAAGGAGGCTGCCACTCCTGCACCGTCCACCTTTGCCGCCTCTAAAAGGGTGTCCGGTATCTGCTGAAAAAATTTTGTCATAAGAAATACCGGGAAAGTAGAGAAAATGCCCGGCAGTATGACAGACCAGTGGGTATCCAGTACACGCAGAAAAGACAGCACCGTATAACCGGACACCATGGTTACCTGAAAAGGCAGAATCATCAGAATCATATACAGATAAAGAATCATCTTTCTTCCCCGAAACCGGAATCTGCCCAGTGCCCAGGCTGCAGGCAGTCCTAAAAGCAGTTGTCCGCCCAGTATGGGAAACACCTGCCTGCAGGAATTCCAAAACATCACAAAGAAATCCGGACTGTCTAAGAGAAGCTGCAGATAGGCTTTTAAGGTAGGATACAGAGGAAACAGTTTCCACTGCAAATTTCCGGAGTCCCCATAAAGGACACTGCCATAGCTTTCTCTCAATTCTTCCGTTCCCATAAAAGAGCCTGCCGTCAAAAGCAGAACGGGAAAAATCAGAGCCAGAACAAACAGGGTGATCAGTATCCAAATCACGGCTTTCTTTCTTCTCACATTCCCTGCCCCCATTTCTCTTCTATTTTCTGGCTTCCGATGAGAATACACCCCAGAACCACTGCAAGCATTACGGCCGCTGCTGTCATTTTCTGCATATCCAGCTTCAAAAACCAGTTGTTAAACAAATTCTGCAGCATGTAAATACTGTCATGAGGATAATTTCCCGCAATCATCCATGCTTCCCGAAATACCTTAAAGGCATTGACCAGAGATAAAATACCGGTCAGAAAGGCTGTGGGAAGCAGCAGGGGGCAGGTAATATGAAGAAAGCATTTCCAGCCCCCTGCCCCATCCATTTTCGCTGCCTCATAAAGGCTGTCGGGAATCCCCATAAGACCGGAAAGCCACAAAATCATGTCATATCCCAGATTTTTCCACAGATAAACCGCCACCAGTACGCCAAAAGCTTTTGGCGTATTCATATAATCCACTCCTTTGCCGCCAAAATGCTGCAGCGCTTCGTTTAAAATTCCGTTTTTATCAAAAAACAGCTGCCAGAACAACACCACAGACCCGGCCGGCACCGCCATGGGCAGCAAAAATCCGGACTTTAAAAGACTGCTTCTCTTCCCTGCCTGCAAAAGCAAAATTCCAAAAAGCAGAGAAAGTCCCAGAAGCAGAGGGAGGCACACGGCCAGAAATCTGACCGTATTCCCCGCTGCCAACCGAAAAGCAGTATTTTCCAGAACATTTTTATAATTTTCCAAACCCACAAATCTGCCGCCTACTGCCTGCAAAAAAGACCTCCGTACCACATCGGCAAAGGGAATCAGAATAAACACACTCACTCCCGTAAGACTGGGGGCCAGCAAAATCCAGGGAATCAACTTTTCCCTTTTATTCGGAAAGGTAAAGCTGCATTTTTTCACCCAAAGTCTGCGCTGCTTCTTCTGCACTGATACTTCCTCCAAAATACTGTTCTGCACAGTCGATAAATGTTTCTCTTACAGACAGGTCAATAACCAGAGGCGTCTCTGCCTTTTTCGCCAGGGCTAGAATCGGCTCCAGCTGTTCTCTGGACGGATAGCCGTAGGAATGCGTTTCTCCTCCGCCATAGCTGATGCTGAACATCTCCTCCTGTCCGGATTTTTCTGCAATATCGGCCTGTTTCTCCAAACTTTCCGTACGAACCGGAAGTCCCTCCACGAACTCCTGCTGCTGAATCTCATCGCTTAACATAGTCTGTATAAATTCTTCTGCCAGTTCCTTCTCCCTGGAAGAAGCATTGATACCCATACGATTCATGGACAGGTACATATTATGGGGATTCTCTACAGAAAGTTCCGGCTGCTTTTTCAAAATATCACACAGCAGAGAAATTTCTGCCAATCCGGTCAAATCGTCCACACCTGCAATATCTGTTTCCTCATACAACTCCAGCATACCGATACCGGAAAATGCAGACATGGTATTTCCGGATAAAATGCGGCCTTTAAAGTAACTTCCCCAGCTCTCTTCCATATCTTCGGATGGATTGTTGTCCACAAGCTGCTTAGACATTTCCAATAATTCCTGTATCTTTTCTTCCGAAAAGCTGCCGTCTTCCTGACGAAGTTCTTCATAATTTGACGCAAACAAAAGGTATGCCATTTGTCCGTAAGACGCGGCTCCTATGATTTTTCCTTCAGGCTGTTCCTGTAAAAATTTCTTTACGGAATCCAGGCTGTCCAGTCTTGCCATGGCTTCTTTTGTACCATAAAATACCGGAAGACGGAAGGACGCCGGTATTTCATAATTTTTCCCGTCCTTTTTTGCGCCGTCCACAATTCCCTTTAACAGTGTGTTATCATTCTCGCCTTTGTCCGCCAAATCGGTTAAATCCTCCAGAATTCCTTTTTCAATATAAGAATCTACAGGCAGGTCATCCAGGAAAAGCACGTCGGCCCCTTCCTTATTCAAAAGACTGGTATTCAGTGCATCAATATAATCCTCCGGTTTTCCTTCTGCATCCTGCTTCAGGGCATATTGATAATCCACATCTACTTCCGGATGTTTCTTCTCAAAAGCCCTTACGGCTGCTTCCACCATACGGCTTTCATAAAGCCCGTACAGGGACAGGGTTTTCTCTGTCTTGGTGCTTGCGGCAGCATTGTAATAATAATGGCAGATGTGAAAAGTTCCGGTCTGATAATTGTCATAAGCTGCATAGAAATTCTTTTCACCGCCTGCCATGAAATTTTTCATTGTCAGACTATTTTTCATTTCTCCCATATTTCCCCGGCTGCCATCATAAATCTGTTCGCCGATACTGCCATTCTCCTTATATACAGAAATTCCTTTTTCCGTTGCAATATAATAAGTTCCATCCCCTGTAGCAGCCAGAAATCCGGTTCCTGCCTCCATATTTTCCACCTTGATTTTTCCCGTTTCTTTTCCTGTAGTCCCGTCATACAGAAGAAGATTTTTCTGGTCTTCACTGATGGTTGCAATGGTATTCCCGGTAATGTTTATCATACCGTCATTGTTGGTGACTATCTGATGACTGGGCAAGGTGTATTTTTCCTTTCCCGTGGTTCCATCATATAAGACAATGTTAGAGGATGCCACTCCTACCAGAGCAATATCACCGTTTTGTGCGGCTCCCAGATAATACGGGGCAAAACCGCCGTTTTGCTGTTGGTATTCCATATCCAGGCACTCCACCGGAATTTCCTGGGTCTCTCCCTCCTGGGTGTGACGGTAAAGATACCAGGGCTGGGGCGGAAGACTGATTTCTCCCTCCTCTGTAGTAGTCACACCAGACTCAGAGGTATCGGTAATTCCACAGGTCATAAGGTAGAGATTTTTATCGGCTCCCTGAAGGAGATAGTACACATAGGTACTGTCGTTGATTTTCTCCTCCACCCAGTTTTCTTCCTTTTTTTCCCAGTCGCTGCCGCCCTGATGTGTATAGGAAAATACCTGCGGGCTGACCTCTCCCGTCTGGGTATAGACCTCCAGTTTCCCATCCTCATTCAGATAACTTCCAAGATAGGATTCCTTCTCTCCCCAGGGGCCTTCCATTTCCTCTTCCACATAACCCCCTTTGGCTTCTTTTTCAGAATCTTTTCCGTCTTTCTTTTCTTTCTGGGAACATCCTCCCAGCATTCCAAGGGTAACTGCCCCGCAAAGTGCAAGGGCAAGCGCTTTTTTGAATTTCATCTGTCAATCTCCTCTCTGTACCCTAATCGTTGTTTCTGTATCTATCATAACAGGGAAATCTCTAAAAATCTTTAAAGAATCCCAGATGTTTTTGGAGATTTTTTAGAGATTTGTATGATACAATACAAAAGAAGAAAACGAAAGGATTTATCTATATGCGAATTTTATTAATCGAAGACGACGTTTCTCTATGTAAGGCACTGCTGATTCACCTTGGCAGCCAGGGGTATGAAACGGATGTGTGCCACAATGGTACCGATGGGCTCTCCTATGCCTTGCAGAATACCTATGATTTGATTATTTTGGACCGCATGCTGCCGGAACTGGACGGAATGACGCTGTTAGGTGCAATCCGGAAAAAAAATATTTCTACTCCTGTGATTATGGCAACTGCCATGGATTCTCTCCGGGATAAAATCAGCGGACTGGACTGCGGCGCAGATGACTATATTACCAAACCTTTTGATGCGGAGGAACTGCTTGCCCGTATCCGCGCCCTTACCAGACGCCCGGCCGTTCTGAAAGAATCTCCCCTGCTTTGTTTCAGGGACTTATGCTTCGACCCGGAAAATCTGGAATTATCTGCCAATGGAAAATCTCTGTCTCTCTCAAAAAAAGAGGCTGGACTTATGGAATACTTTCTGAAAAATAAGGAGCAAAATCTGCGCCGGGGACTGATTCTCTCTTATGTCTGGGGGGCTGACGCGGAAATTGAGGAGGGAAATCTGGACAACTATATTTATTTTCTCAGGCGGCGGCTGCGCACCTTAAAAAGCCGGGTGCAGATTAAAACCATTCATGGTGTGGGATATCGTCTGGAAGGAATACAGGAGGACACCTGATGTTTCAAAACCTTCAAAAAAAACTTACTTTTTTATATACGCTGACTACCGGAGCCATTCTCACAGTGATTCTCATTATCTGCTTTTTCTACATGAAAAGTTCTATGGAGGCCCGGTATAAAGCACAGTTTTCCAGTGTTTTTCTCAATATTTCCAACCGGTTTCAAACAGAAGCCTTTTTCACAGATTCCTGGCTGTCCCAGATGGAAATGGATAACAGCCTGCTCATTCATATTGAAGAAAATGACACCCCTCTGTTTTTCCGGGGCGCTTTCCAGCCTGAGACCAGCCGGGAAACCCTTTTAAAAAAGGCCCGGAAAAAGGCAGTAAAAGAAGGCATTACTTCACAAAAAGCGGCTCTGTCCTCTCCCCTGCAGTCTTCTGTCTTTACCGTCAAAGGCACCCAGGGGGATTCTTATCTTGGCATGTGTTTCCTGGTGTCCACAACGTTTGGTTACAAGTCTCTTTTTGTCTTACAGGATATTACGGCTTTCTCCAGACAGCTTTTATGGCAGGGCGTATTCTTCCTGTTCACAGGTCTTTCCGGTATCTTTCTGCTGTATCTGGCAAGCTGGCGGACCGTTGGAAAAACCTTGCTGCCTCTGAAAGAAAACCAGAAAAAACAGGCGGAATTTATTGCTGCCGCCTCTCATGAGCTGCGCTCTCCCCTTGCGGTGATTCAGGCCAGCGCATCTGCTGTCCGGACCTCTCCTGAAAATACAGATTTCATGCTTATCAACATTGAAAAAGAGTGCACCCGCATGGGAAATCTGATTAAAGACCTTCTGATTCTGGCTGCTTCAGATTCTAAAAAGTGGCATCTGACCCTGGGAAACCATGACAGCGATACCCTGCTTCTGGATGTATATGAAACCTTTGAACCTGTCTGCCGCCACAACGGCATAACGCTGAATCTGATGCTGCCGGATATGGAACTGCCCCGGATTCACTGCGACAAAAGCCGGGTAATTCAGATTCTCACCATTCTTCTGGACAACGCCATAACCTATACCTTACCTGATGGAATGATTGACCTGGAAATTTTTATTAAGAAAAGAAATGTCTGCTATCTGGTTGCAGACCATGGAAATGGAATCCCCGATGAAGAGAAAGAACGGATATTTGACCGCTTTTATCAAAGTGACAAATCCCGGAAAGAAAAAGAGCATTTCGGTCTGGGACTTTCCATTGCCAGAGAACTTACAGAACTGCAAAAAGGAAAGCTGACGCTGACAGACACCCCAGGAGGCGGGTGTACGTTCTGTCTGATGCTACCAGCCGCAGAGGAAGGGAATGTCACATAAAGGCATCCCTTCCTTTCCATTCCATAGTAAACTCTTCTTCCCCGGTGTCCTCATCCTGTCCTTGCTGCAGCACAAGAAAGTCTTCCCGCAGATAAAAATTCACTGCTGCTTCATTCTTTTTATATACCTTTAGCTTCAGTTCTGGTTTGGCTGCCTTGGCAAAATCCAAAAACTGCCTGCCAATCCCTCTTGAACGATATTCCTGTCTCACAAAAATTCCGGCTATATAGGATTCCATTATGCCTATAAATCCTTCCAGAACCCCGGTATCTGTATTTTCTGATACCATAATTTCCGCCTGAGGCAGCAGCGCCCTCACTTCTTCAAAATGGCTTTTCCAATAGCTGCTGTCTATAAAGTCATGAGCCTCCATATTGGCGGTGAGCCAGATTTGCATTACTTCTTCCAAATCAGACGCCTGCATTGCTCTAATCATCTGTTTACTCCTCTCTCATCTTTCTGTCTCTTTACCCAAAAGACTGCTGCGCCTCTGTCCTCTTAAAGACAAAGCCCGCAGCAGTCTTCTCTATACTTAGGAAAGCCGGTTTTTAAAGTCCTCATATCCGAACCTCTTTACCAGTTTTCTTTTCCCATCTATCCCTTCCCAGACTATATCCGGCAAAGGCATACCGTTAAAAGTATTGGTTTTCACCATGGTATAAAGCGCCATATCCTCCAATACCACCTGGTCGCCCGGCTTCAGCGGTGTGTCAAAGGAATAATCTCCTATGACGTCTCCGGCCAGGCAGGTTGGTCCTGCAAGTCTTACTGTGCAGGCTTTTTCTCCCGGCAGCCCGCTGTCTTTCACAGGGGGACGGTAAGGCATTTCCAGCACGTCCGGCATATGACAGGCAGCGGAAGTATCCAAAATAGCAATATCCATGCCATTGTGAACCACTTCCAAAACTTCTGATACCAGAAATCCTGCCTGCAGCACAACTGCCTCCCCCGGCTCCAGATAAACCTCTACTCCGTAAGTTTCTTTCAGCCGCTTCACCATCTCTGCAAGAGCCTCCACATCATAATCCTCTCTTGTAATATGATGTCCTCCTCCCAGATTCAGCCATTTCATCCGGGAAAGGTACCTTCCAAACTTCTCTTCCACAGCTTTTAAGGTAATTTCCAAAGCATCTGCTCCCTGCTCACACAAAGTATGAAAATGCAGCCCGTCCAAAAGCGGCAGCAATGCCTCATCAAAATTTTCCAGCGTAGTTCCCAGCCTGGAAAAAGAGGCGCACGGGTCATAGATAGCATGTCCCTCCTGGGTAGAACATTCGGGATTTATCCGCAGTCCCACGGATTTCCCCGCCAGTTTTGCCTTTTTTGCATACTTTCGCACCTGCCCCGGGGAATTAAACACCACATCATCTGCATACTGCAGCAATTCTTCAAATTCCTCTTCCCTGTATGCAGGGGAAAACACATGGGTTTCCCCGCCGAAGTTTTCATGCCCCAGCTTTGCCTCATACAGACCGCTGGCTGTAGTTCCCGCCAGATATTTTCTCAGCAGCGGATAGGCATAAAACATAGAAAATGCCTTTTGTGCCAGCAGAATTTTACAGCCCGTCCGGTCAGAAACCTGCTTTAAAATCTCCAGATTTTTCACAAGTTTCTTTTCGTCCACCAGAAAATACGGTGTGGAAAAGGAATTTTTTTCTCCCCCTGCCATTAATCCACCAGTACCGGATTATGGTCTTCCTGCCATGGAAGCCCCCAGGTATTCAAAGCATCCATAAATGGATCCGGATCAAACTCTTCAATATTGTGTACACCCGGTTTATTCCACTTTCCGGTCATGACCATCATAGCTCCAATCATAGCCGGCACACCTGTGGTATAGGCAACCGCCTGAGAGCCGGTTTCTTTGTAAGCCTCTTCGTGGTCACAGATATTATACAGATAGTAGGTTTTCTCTTTTCCGTCTTTTTTGCCGCGGAAAATACAGCCAATGTTGGTTTTTCCCTTGGTGCGCGGTCCCAGAGAGGCCGGGTCCGGAAGCACTGCTTTCAAGAACTGCAGCGGTACGATTTCCTTTCCCTCAAACAAAATCGGTTCAATGGAAGTCATTCCCACATTTTCCAGACACTTTAAATGTGTCAGATAGCTCTGTCCAAAGGTCATAAAGAAACGGATTCTCTTAATCCCCGGAATATTCAGTGCCAGACTTTCAATTTCCTCATGATGAAGAAGGTACATATCCTTCTGTCCTACTTCTTTGAAATTGTATTCTTTCTTAATTTCCATAGGTTCTGTCTCTACCCAGTGACCGTCTTCCCAGTAAGAGCCCTTTGCAGAAACCTCCCGGATGTTGATTTCCGGATTAAAATTGGTGGCAAACGGATATCCGTGGTCACCGCCGTTGCAGTCCAGAATATCAATATAATTGATTTCGTCGAATTCATGTTTCAGGGCATAGGCGCTGAACACCCCTGTTACTCCCGGGTCAAATCCACTGCCCAAAAGCGCCGTAATGCCTGCTTTTTCAAAGCGTTCTCTATATGCCCACTGCCAGCTGTACTCAAACTTTGCCGTATCTTCCGGCTCATAGTTTGCAGTATCAATGTAATGGGTTTTCGTAGCCAGGCAGGCATCCATGATAGTCAAATCCTGATACGGAAGAGCCAGATTCAGAACCACATCCGGTTTTTCCTTTTCGATTAAAGCAATCAGTTCCTCCACCTGGTCTGCATCTACCTGCGCAGTTGTAATTTTTGTCTTTGTCGTACCTTCCAGCTTTGCCTTTAACGCGTCACATTTGGATACTGTACGGCTGGCAATACAGATTTCCTCAAATACCTCACTGTTCTGACAGCATTTGTGAATTGCTACAGAGGCTACGCCTCCACATCCGATAATCAACGCTTTTCCCATATTTGTTTCCTCCTGTTTTCTTGGTTTTATGTATGTTATAAATAAATTGGTATTATGCCTTCTTCGTAAGAGCCAGCAGCATTTCCCGGATAATCTTTCCTGCTGCTGCCGTAGAACTTCCGCTGGCGTCATAGTGCGGACTTAACTCATTCACATCACAGCCCACTACCCTGGCTCTTTCACATACCAGCGTCACAGCCCGGCGAAGCCTGTCAAAGCTCACCCCTCCCGGTTCCGGCGTTCCGGTTCCCGGAAAGACGGACGGGTCCATCACATCCAAATCCACGGTAAAATAAACCGGTCTGTCTTCCAGGGCAGCAAGGGTCTCTTCCAGCCCTTCAAAATCAAACTTCTGCATACAGGTGTGTTCCCTGGCCCAGGAAAACTCTTCCCGGTCCCCGGAGCGGATACCAAACTGGTAAATTTTTCCGTCTCCAATCAAGTCCCAGCAGCGGCGCAGTACGCAGGCATGAGACAGCTTTTCTCCCAGATAATCCTCACGCAAATCTGCATGGGCGTCAAAATGAATGATACAAATCTCCGGGTATTTCTCCTGCACAGCCTCAAAGGCTCCAAGCGTCACCAGGTGCTCTCCCCCTACCATAAAAGGCAGTTTTTCATCCCGTAAAATTTCCCCGGCTCTCTCCCGGATGGCAGACAGAACATCTCTGGTATTTCCAAAGCAAAGCTCCAAATCCCCCGCATCCATTACCAGACTGTCGATTAAATCCCGGTCCTGGTAAGGGCTGTAGCTTTCCAGTCCAAAAGACTCATGACGGACGGCGCTGCTGCCAAACCTGGTTCCCGGACGAAAGGAGGTGGTAGAATCAAACGGTGCACCAAAAAGAATGACCTCAGCCTCCTCATAATCCTTATCACATTCCAGAAAAGTTTCAACATTCTTTCTCAACATTTTTCAAAAGTTCCTCCACATACGCAGGCAGATAAAATGCCCCTTTATGCAACGTTGTCGTATAGTAACGTGTCTGAATCCCCCGGGTATTCCATTCTTTTTCCCTCAAATGCTTCAGCGGATGATACTTCTTGGAAGCAAATCCAAAAAGCCAGTGTCCGGAAGGATATGTAGGAATATGGGCCTGGTACACCCGGCTGACCGGAAAGGTTTCCGTAATATTCCGGTGTGCTCTCTGGCAGGCTCTGGCATCCTCCTCATAGAAAGGACTTTCATGCTGATTCACCATAATGCCGTCTTCCTTCAGCGCTTTATAGCAGTTTCCGTAAAATTCTCTGGTAAAAAGCCCCTCCCCCGGGCCAAAGGGATCTGTGGAATCCACAATAATCAAGTCATACTTATTTTCACATCTGCGGATGTATTTCAGGCCGTCCTCATAGCGGATGTTTACCCGCTCATCATCCAGACAGCAGGCGGTTTTAGGCAGGTATTTGCGGCAGACCTCCACCACCATATCATCAATCTCCACCAAATCAATCTGCTTTATTTCCGGATAACGAACCAGTTCCCGGATGACACCTCCGTCTCCCGCGCCGATAACCAATACCTTTTCCGCTTTAGGATGTACTGCCATGGGGATATGGGTAATCATTTCGTGATAAATAAACTCGTCCTTCTCCGTCAGCATCATGTAGCCGTCCAAAGTGAGAAATCTTCCGAATTCCGGCGATTCAAAAATATCAATCCTCTGAAATTCACTCTGACCGCTGTAAAGCTGCCGGTCTACACGAATGGAAAATTTCACATCCTTTGTCTGTTTTTCCGAAAACCAAAATTCCATACTACACTCCTTTCAGTACGTTGAGCTGGCGAATTTCCTCATCCTCCGGCCCGGTAAGGGTACAGCCCTTTTCTTTTGCATATACAATATGTTCCACAATGGCCTGTGTCACCTGTTCTCCCGGTGCAAGAAGAGGAATCCCCGGCGGATAGCACATGACAAATTCACTGCATATCCGTCCCACACAGTGCTCCAGAGGCAGTGCCTCTTTGGGCGCATAAAACGCATCCTGGGGAGATACCGCTACCAGGGGCGGTATATACTCCTGTTCCAGCAAATCCACCTTTTCCTTCCCGAATCTGCGGGAAATCTCTGAAAGAGCAGAAACCAGACGCTCAACGTCCCGCTTTCTGTCTCCAATGGAAAGGTATGCCAGCACATTGCCGAAATCTCCGAATTCTATCTGAATGTCATACTCATCCCGGAGCAGATCATAGACTTCAATGCCTGCCAGCCCTACTTCCAGCGTATGTACAGAAAGCTTGGTCACATCAAAATCGAAAACACTGTCACCGTTTATCAGTTCTTTGGAAAAGGCATAAAAGCCTGGAATCTCATTGATTTCGCTTCTGGCGTATTCGGCCAGTTCCATGACTTTTTCAAAGGTTTCTCTTCCCCGCAGAGCCAGATTTCTTCTGGAAATATCCAGACTGGACATGAGAAGATACGAACCGCTGGTAGTCTGGGTCAGATTGATAATCTGGCGGACATGTCCCGGCGAAATTCCCGGTCCTGTCAGCAAAAGGGAACTCTGGGTCAGACTTCCCCCGGACTTGTGCATGGATACCGCTGCCATATCCGCTCCGGCCTCCATCGCCGATACCGGCAGCTTATCCGAAAAATAAAAGTGCGTTCCATGGGCCTCGTCAGACAGACAGTACATGCCATGCTCATGTGCCAGCTTCACAATAGAGCGGATATCCGAACAGACCCCATAGTAGGTGGGATTGTTCACCAGCACGGCCTTTGCATCCGGATTTTCCTCTATAGCCCGTCTCACATCTTCCACAGACATACCAAGAGGAATCCCAAGCCTCTGGCTGCACTGGGGATTCACATAAACCGGAACTGCCCCGCACAGCACCATGGCCCCAATCACACTTCTATGTACGTTTCTAGGCAGGATGATTTTTTCCCCTCTTTTGGCTACCGAGAGAATCATACTCTGCACCGAGGAGGTCGTGCCTCCCACCATAAGAAAAGCATGGGCTGCATGAAAGGCCTCTGCCGCCAGTTCCTCCGCCTCCTTAATCACGGATACGGGATGGCAGAGATTGTCCAGAGGCTTCATGGAATTTACATCCATGTTCATGCACTGCTCTCCCAAAAGCTGTGTCAGTTCCGGATTTCCCCGGCCTCTTTTGTGTCCCGGCACATCAAAAGGCACCACCCGCATCTTTCTTAAATTTTCCAACGCCTCATAAATAGGGGCATTCTCCTGAGATAATTTTCCCATTTTCCCATCTCCCCTGTCAGTAAATATTTCTTCCGCTGAAGACCTCTATCATTTCCCGCCGCAGGCTGTTCATAATATCCAGCCGTTTCTTGGGCGGCAGTTCGTAAATATCTGTATTAAAAAGATAATTCTGCAAATCAATTTCCTTTAACATCATTTTCGTGTGGAAAAGGTTTGCCTCATACACATTGATGTCTACCGCATCATACCGCTGCAGGGTTTCTGCTGCAATATAATCCTGAATAGATGTAATCTTATGATCCATAAACAGCTTCCTGCCGTTTACACTGCGGGTAAAGCCCCGTACCCGGTAATCCATGGTAATAATATCCGAATCAAAAGAGCCTATGAGGTAATCCAGTGTAGACAGCGGTGTAATTTCTCCGCAGGTTGCCACATCAATGTCCACCCGAAAAGTGGCCAGACAGGTTTCCGGATGGTATTCCGGGTAAGTATGCACTGTCACATGGCTTTTGTCCAGATGAGCCACCTGAGTGCTGCCTGCGGGAATCATAGACCCTTCTGCAATCAGCAAAGTCACGGACGCCCCCTGGGGTTCATAATCCTGCTGGGAAACATGCAGTACCTGGGCTCCTATCATGTCCGTCAGATTGGTTAAAATCCCCGTCAGTCTTTCGGAATTGTACTGCTCGTCAATATAGGCAATATAGTCTTTCTGCTCTCTGGCCGTCTTTGCATAACAGACATCATAAATATTAAAGCTCAGGGCTTTCGTCAAATTATTAAATCCATACAATTTCATTTTCTCGCCCACAACGGATAACTCCTTTTTCTTCCTGAAATATGGCTTTTTCGCAGGCTTAAAGCAAACGTAAAAAGCCGCAAATGACGTATATTTCTACACATCACCTGCGGCTGACCATTTCTTATCCATGTTTTTAAATTCTGCACAAGGCAGAAAATAAAGGTTTGATTATGGAATTACTCAAGTTCAGAGTCTATATAGCAAATATCTTACTTTTACTACTCTTATTGACCGTTTCACAAGTTGATGTGCATCTGTACGCACTGGTTGTAAAGTTACCAACTTATAAAATTTGAGCTTTTAACTCAATCAATAAGGCAACTTCCGTTGCCAATCGGCAGTTGACCCGGCTGTCCGTATGGCCTTAATCCCTTCCGGGATGGTCACATAAATATTTGCATGGAATCTGTCGAACTTTGTATCCCATAGCATTTCTACTATATCTGATTTTTTTCTTCCTGTCAATTCCTTTGTGAGACAAATTGCAAAACAAAACTATAAGACTACAATCACGCCTCCGTCATTGGCATACATGGTGCTGACACCTGCCGTATCCAGAATCACCACATCTTTTACGGAAACTCTCTGCAAAATCGCCTCTTTTACAATTTCCGCTCTGGCCGGACAGTTGCAGTGGCTGATAGCCAGCACCTTTTCCTCGCTGTCCTTTGCCCTCTGGGCAACATAATCCACCATTTTCATCATGGCCTTATTAATGCCCCTGGCCTGGTCCAGCTGCACAATGGTACCTTCCGGGGTGGACCCCATCACCGGCTTGATTTTCAGCGCAGATGCCACAAAGGCTTTCAGATTGCTGAGTCTTCCGTTTTTGCGCAGAGTCTCCAGATTCTCCAGGACAAAGTATGTGTTCTGGGAATCAATGTACGCCTCCACCGTTTCAACGACCTGCTCAAACGCCATGCCCTGCTCCTCGCACTCCCGAATCTTCATGGCAATGAGCGTTTCCCCTACCGAAGCAGAACGGGAATCAAAGACATATATTTTCTGCTCTGGCCGGTTCTCCAGAAGAAGATTTTTTCCCAGCACGGCGCTGTTGTAAGAACCGCTCAGATTAGAAGACAGGGTGACTGCATATACACGCTCTGCACTGCAGTCATAAGCCTGCATATACCGCTCCGGAGAAGGGCAGGAAGATTTCGGACACTCCGGACTCTGTGCGGTCTTTTTCAAAAAAGCGCTTTGGTCAAAGGTTTCATCATCTATAATATCCTCTCCTTCTACCGTAAGCGTCAGGGGGATACTTTCTATATTTTCATCTGTTTTCCAGCTTTCGGGCAGTTCGCCGCAGCTGTCTATCACTATTTTATAACTCATTTTCAACAACCTCTTTATGTAGTTTTTAATACCATGTCTTATAATAACACAAAGCCTGCTATTTGAAAAGGTTTTTTCCGGGAAAACTCTAGGATTTTTTCTGATTTTCGTTTATACTGTTCTTATCTGTGTTTCATGCAGTAATTTTTAGAGAAACGAGGGATTCTTACTATGATTGCTCTGCAGATTGTGGACTTAAAGGATTTCATGTCCAAGCTTCTTATCGGCAGTACCTTTGACAGCTTCTGGCTGTGCGAGGCCTCTGTCACCACCTTTGCAACCTTTACCATTGACGGTACTCTGCATACAGACTTTTACGATACACAGGAGGCCCAACTCCTCCAGACGCAAAAGCAGACTTATTCGCTCTGGCGGGATATTAAACCCTTTTGCTTTTCCATGATGAAAGGAAAGAAAACACCTCTTCACTTTAAGATTGTATTCCGTCTTTCCGAAAAAAATACGGAAAAACTTCTTTTGGGAAATCATCTGAACTTTTCCTCTGATGATGTTTTCGGGTTATTTGTCAATTTCCAGTATGACGGAAAGACACTGACCTGTACCACTGGTACTTCCCTAAAGACCTTTACCCTGGATAAATCCCTTGACCACGTCTGGGACGATTTGATTCAGAAATTTTTCAGACAGCAGCAAATCCCCTGCGAAAAACTGTAACTGATTTGTCTTACTTTATTTTACATTCGGAGGTAATCAACATGATTCAGGACCTTGATTTTCATTGCTATCACAACGAATACACCCACGCACAGCCTGAGAACGGAGATTTCATTCTCTCCTTCCGCAGCCGGGAAATCCTTGGCGCCATAAGAGACGGGCTTCTCACCTTCCCCACCTGGGAAACGCTCTCTGGCAGCCAGAACCTTTCTCCCAGTGCCTGTATTTATCTTTTTTCCATTGACGAACAAAGATATTTCCTGCTTTTTGATTATGAGGCAGAAGAATTTGCAGACTTTACATATCAGGATATTTCCATTTTCCGCAGTATGCAGCCTAAGGAGCAGTGTTTCGGACTTGTCACCGGCTTTCATCTCTACAACTGGTATAAAGGACGCCGGTTCTGCGGAACCTGCGGACACAAACTCATCCATGACGAAAAAGAGCGCATGATGTACTGTCCTCAGTGCCAATCCACAGAATATCCTAAAATTTCTCCAGCCGTCATTGTGGCGGTTACCAACGGGAACAAAATTCTCATGTCAAAATATGCGGGAAGAAACGCCAAACGCTATGCCCTTATTGCGGGATTTGCAGAAATCGGAGAAACCCTGGAGGAAACCGTAAAAAGAGAGGTCATGGAAGAGGTTGGTTTAAAAGTGAAGAATATCCGCTACTACAAGAGCCAGCCCTGGGGACTTTCCGGCAGCCTTCTGGCCGGCTTTGTCTGCGATTTGGAGGGAGAAGATACCATCACCTTAGACAAAAACGAACTGGCTGTGGCACAGTGGTTTGAACGGGAAGAAATCCCCTATGACGACTATGATGTCAGCCTTACCCGTGAAATGATGATACAGTTTAAAAAAGGACTCCTTTAAACCAAAGGAGCCTTTTTTCTACATATATTTTTCCGTAAATTCAGCGGCACAAAGAGGTTTGCTGTAATAATACCCCTGTCCGTAATCACAGCCTGCTTTCAGAATAAAGGCTTCGTCTTCCCAGGTTTCCACGCCTTCTGCCACAGTCGTCATGTTCATTTTCTTTGCCAGCTGTGCAATCTGTTCCATCACAATCTGCTGCTGCCATTTTTTATGACCCGGCATTTCCATCAGAAACGCTCTGTCCAGCTTCAATTCATCAATTTCCAGACTGCACAGAATGTTCAGAGAAGAGTAGCCGCTGCCGAAATCATCCATGGAAATCTGGAAGCCCTTTTCTTTCAGTTCCCGGATTCTGCTGTTTAATCCTTCTGCATCCCCAAGAGCCAGGCCCTCCAGAATTTCCAGGGTAATCATCTTAGCCGGCACATGGTACCGTTCCATGATTTCACACAGATTTTCCACATATCCGTCCTTGTAAAACAACAGTTTGGACTGATTGACCGAAATGGGAATGGCTTCCTTTCCTTCATCCATCCACTGGCGAATCTGACGGCATGCCAGCTCTACCATATACAAATCCAGTTCTGTACAGAAACCATTCTGCTCAAACAGCGGAATAAACTGATCCGGAAAAATCATCCTGCTGCCGCTTCTTCGCTCTGTCCAATGCAAACATGACATGACTCATAAGTTCTTCCCGCTTCACAAAACTGCCGTTTATCTCTGCCCCGGTCACCACCCCTGCATAAATCATCATGCGGTACTGCCGGTTGTAGTGCAGAAAGAAATCACGAATGTGCTCTGTAATCTCCTCCAGACGCCTCTGCACAAGGTTTTCATCTGAAGTTCTCATGAGTATGTAAAACTTATCCGCAGTTTCCCGGCAGAAGAACTCTCCCTCAAAAACTGCCTCATCCAGCACCTTTTTCACATAGCACAGCAGCTGGTTAGCCACTTCATCTCCAAAAGTCTCATTGATAAACTTAAACTTGCGGATGTTCATGGCCACCAGACTGAAATCCCGGGTACTGGCAATGGTTTCTTCCAGCATGTGGGAGAACTTCACCATATTATAACTGCCTGTCAGCTGGTCATAATAGGCAAACCGCAGAAGTGCTCTGCTGTTTCGCTTCATCAGACGGGCGCCATACAGGATACACATACCGGAAAGAGCCAGAAGCAGGAAGAAAATAATCCTCGTAATCAGAAGGTTCTGGTACAGTGGCTCGCTGATTCCCCGTTCTGTGGCAGTCAGCACCAGATACCAGTCATGAACCCCTACCGGCTCTGCAAACATCCGGCAAGTCTGCCCATTCTCATTGACCTCCATAAATTTACTTTTTCCCTGTTCCAACATGTTCTGAAATGCTGTCCGCTCTTTTTCAGAGAGAAGAATATCAGAAACAGAGTCTGCCTGATCTCCGGACTGGGCAGGCAGAAAAAATTTTCCGTCTGTCCCCATAACCCGAACCTTTGTCTGTTCACTGAAACCACTTTTAATACTTAATACATCAAAAAACACCGACGTGCTTTCACAGGCCGTCAAGGCGCCTACCACCGTTCCATTTTTCTGTACAGGAACTGCATACGCAATGAAATCTTCATCTGCTGCGCTGTCATGATAGACATCGGAAACCACGCTTTTCCCGTCCCAGGCTTTCTGAATGCTCTCATAGAAAGTGGAATCCGTCTCTTCTGCCTTCATATTTTCTTCCATGGCGCCATTGACGGTTACGCGGATTCCTGTTCCGCCCTTTTCAAAGTATCCCATCTGCAGGAAGCTGTTCTCATTGTTGGATTCATACAATCCCTTTGCAAACTGGCTGCTGTCTATGGTTCCGCTGAACTCCATAAAACTTGACAGGGTATAAAGAGTTTGCAGGTCTGTGTCAATTTTTCTGTTGATATTGGTTCTATGCCTGTTTGTCTCTGTCACAATCTGATCTTCGATTTCATTCTGAAACGTATGATTCAGCAGGATGGAAATGCCTCCGCTTCCCATTAAGAGCACAAGACTCACCAGAGTAAAGAAAAGTGTTATCTTTCTCAGACGCTTCTGCATTCCTCTTTCATCCATTTTTATATCCCCTCTCTTATGCAATCCAATATTGATTCCTGTGTTTGTTTTTCACCTCATAAAGCGCTCTGTCAGCCCTTTCATAAAGGCTTTCAAACGTAATTCCTTCTTCCACAAGGGCAATGCCTATGGAAGCGCTGACTGTCACTTCTTTTCCGTCTTTTTCGTAGGTTTTTACCAAAATTCTGTTTATCTTCTCCGCGCAGAAACGAATATCCGCTACGCTCTCCGCATCCTTGATAAACAGCATAAACTCGTCCCCTCCGATTCTGCATATCAAATCCTTGGCTCGGATAACGGATTTCAGGCTGGCTGCTGCTTCATGCAAGGCCTTATCTCCTACTATATGACCCAACGTATCATTCACTTCTTTGAAATGATCCAAGTCCAAAAGAAACAGAGCACATAGGTCGGAAGTATTTTCTTTTTCCTGTTCTAAATATGCTTCTACTTCTGGTTCTTCAAGGCTGCTCTGGCCTGATCCTGAATCACCGTTACATCCGTTTCAGAACTGTCGCCAAAGCTGATACCTCTGCGAAACCGAATCTTATATTTCGGTAAATCCATCCCCTGAAAGGTATTAATCTCCCTTACTATGGCATTTAACCGCTCCTGGATAACCTGAAAATTCGTTTCCTTCATACATAAAAAGAAATGATCCATTTCTGTCCGGGTAACAAACTCTCTGTCTTCTTCTTTTAACGCCTCCGCCATTACAGCATAAAAATAGCGAAGCAGTTTATCTCCGTTTTTTGCGCCCAGATTTCTGTTCACAATCTTAAAGTCCACCGAATCCATCATAACAATGGCATACTGTTCTGCAATATGCTTTCTGCAAAGCTGCCGATATTTTATCTGAAACTCCAGCTTATTGATTCCTCCGGTCACCTCATCGGAAAAAGCCAGGTGTTCCAGTTTCTTTTCCCCCTCGCTGTAGCTTTTAAACAGCAGGAAAAATAAGCGCCGAACACCAGCATAACCACAACCAGATTTCCCATCATTTTCACTACGTAAGAATCAGAAAAACCGGAAAACAAATCCGCAGAAACAATGGTTACAGCTGTCCATCCTCTTCTTTCCAGAGGCTCGTAAGCCAGGTAATACCTCTTATAGCCGGGCAGAAGGATACGGAAAACGCCGCCCTTGTGGTTGCTGATATTTTCTTTCATACGTTCTGCATTTTCCAGAATCTCTTTATCTTCCTTCTGTCCTACGACAAGATTCCAAAACGCCATGCTCTCTTCTTCCCCGGAAGACAGAAGTACCTGCTCCGTTTTATCTACCACATAAGTACTGCTTTTTTCCTGGAACGTTTTAGACATCATAATACTTGTTATTTCTTCTGACGAAGCTGCTGCCCACAAAGTTTTTTCTTCACTGGCGCTGCCTGTCTTTACGGCATAGACCATTCGTTCCTCTTCCATACAGGACGCACAATGTCCTTCTCTTAATTCCTGCCCAAACACATCGTTTTCTGTCAGTTCTTCCCTGTTTACATCCTCAAAACCTTTTCCAGCAAGCTGTACCTCTCCTGTTTTATCATCATATAGCGCAATAAAATCAAAACCATACAGCTTCCTCTTAGTCTCCAGGTAACTTTCTATATCCATCCCGGGGTTTTTCTTCTGTCAGAGTCTCGGCCAGTCCCGTCATCATGGCTGTATTGCTGCTGATTTCCATGTCTATCATATCAGCCCGCTGCTCCACATAATTCCTTACATATTCTTTTGTGGTTTTGGCATCCTTTGATTTCATTTGAATGGTACAAACTACAGAATATATAACAATTCCCAGGGAAAGCATCCCCAGCAGCAGCATGTGAACCCGCACTTTCAGCCTTCTGCCGCCCATACTGTTCAGATACTTCTTTTTCTCTTTTTTGTATGCTTTCATATTCTTCATTTCTCCCTTGCCGGCTCTGTTTCCTTCCGGGACATTTTCTCTATGCGTCATTTTCTCTCATACTTACCCATTTTCGAGCATTATTCTAATACACTCCGCATTATTTGTCTATATGTTTCTCCAAATTTTTACAGTACCATCCTCCTAAATCCAACAGGCTGTACCTGTCTTCAAAAAGGAAAGAGCAGAAACTCCCATACGGATTTTTCTGCTCTTTCCTTTTGTTATTTTTTCTCGTAACTGCCTGGTTTATTTTGCCAGCAACAGCATAATCTCATTGCTTCGGGCTACAAATTTTGTCATTTCCTCCGGTGTCAGCTGTCTGTGGCTGATTAACGCCAAATCATAGAGCTGTTCACAGAGAATCTGTGTCTGTTCTCCTTCTTTGTGCTCCAGTACATACTGCACCAGTTTATTGTTGGCATTTAATACCAGAGTTTCCTGTCCGCCGAACATAGACGGGTCCATACCATACATATTGTACATTTTCATCATTTCCTGCATACGGCGGTTTTCTTCTGAAATCGTCATCATGGAAGATACCTTCTCGTTTTTCAGGCTTTCCACTTTCACGGTCAGATTCTCTTTTTTCAAAGCTTTTTTGAAAACTTCTGACAACTCTTTTGTCTCGTCTTCCAGATTCTTTCCTTCCTCTTTCACTGCTTCTGTCAAATCTGCATCAATGCGAAGGAATCTGACTGTTTCCTTTGCCTGCTCTACATGAGAGATAAATGCAGAGTCAATGTTGTGCTTCAGAATCACAGCATCCTGTCCCTGTTCTTTAAACAGATTGATGTACTGGCTCTGCTGTACTTCATCTGTGACATAGTAGATATTGGTCTTCTCCGGCTCTTTCTGTGCCTCGTCTTTGGTTTCCTCCAGAACTTCTTCCTTTGTATCTTCCGGTGTTTCTTTTGCATTCTCTTTGATACAGTCTTCCAAAGTCAGATATTTTCCGTCAATGTTCTTATACAGAATGTAGTCCATCATTCTTTCAGAGAACTTCGTATCTTTTAAGCAGCCGAATTTGATAAACGGATTGATGTCATCCCAGTATTTTTCATAGTTTTCTCTGTCTGTCTTGCACATACCGGTCAGCTTGTCTGCTACCTTTTTGCTG
Source organism: Blautia sp. HCN-20427 (assembly GCF_037890365.1). Lineage (NCBI taxonomy): Bacteria > Bacillati > Bacillota > Clostridia > Lachnospirales > Lachnospiraceae > Blautia > Blautia sp. HCN-20427. The sequence continues at coordinate 79,624 of NZ_JBBKBX010000001.1, forward strand.
ATATAGTCAGAAATTTTCTTCACGAATCCATCGTTCTGAAGGGCGCTTCTGGATACGTTCAGCGGTAAGTCCGGACAGTCAATCACACCCTTTAAAAGCATCAAAAACTCCGGAATCACTTCCTTAATGTTGTCTGCAATAAATACCTGGTTGTTGTATAATTTAATGGTTCCCTCAATGGATTCATATTCCATGTTGATTTTCGGGAAGTACAAAATACCTTTCAAGTTAAACGGATAATCCATATTCAGATGAATCCAGAACAGCGGCTCTTTGTAATCCATAAAGACTTTGCGGTAAAAAGCCTTATAGTCCTCGTCTGTACATTCATTTGGGTGCTTCATCCATAACGGGTTGGTATCGCTTAAAGAAACCGGACGCTTGTGGATTTTTACCATTTCCTTTGCAGGGGAAACTTCTACCACTTCTTTTTCGCCGTTTTCGTTCTCTTTTTCTTCGGTTTTGGCCTCTTCGTGAATGTGCTCTACAACTACATCGTCTTCTCTGACTTCGGATTCTTCTACCGTTTCATATTCCTGCGGCGCATTCGCCTTGGACAGGAATATTTCCGTCGGCATGAAGGAACAGTATTTCTCAATGACTTCTCTTGCACGGTATTCGTTGGCAAACTCCAGGCTGTCTTCATTTAAAAACAGGGTAATTTCAGTACCCACTTCTGTCTTATTTCCCTCACCGATTTCGTATTCGGTGCCGCCGTCGCAGGACCAGTGTACCGGCACAGCGCCTTCCTTATAAGAAAGCGTATCAATCTGCACTTCATCTGCCACCATAAATGCAGAATAGAATCCCAAACCAAAGTGTCCGATAATCTGGTCTTCGTTTGTCTTGTCTTTGTATTTCTCCAGGAACTGGGTTGCACCTGAAAAGGCAATCTGGGTGATATACTCTTCTACTTCTTCCGCTGTCATACCAAGACCGGTATCAATAAATTTCAGGGTTTTCTCTTCCGGATTTACGATAACCTGGATTTTGTTTTTATGATTTTCCGGGAAAGTATACTCGCCCATGACTTCCAGCTTTTTCAGCTTTGTGATAGCGTCGCAGCCGTTGGAAATCAGTTCACGGAAAAAAATGTCATGGTCTGAGTAGAGCCATTTCTTAATAATCGGAAAAATATTGTCACTATTAATTGATAAAGTACCACGCTTATTAGCCATGATAATGCATCTCCTTTTTCTTCATTTCTAAAAAACATATTAATACGCAGGGGAATAAAAGTCAAGAGAAAATTAGCACTCATTTTCAGTGAGTGCTAATAATTTATAAATTTTATATTTTGTTTAGATTTTCATTTTTCCACTTTCTGCCCTACGATAAAAATATTGGGCGGACTTTTATGCAGATTCACAATCTCCAGCACTAAAAAACCGTGCTTTTGTATTCTCCGCATAAGCCCAATAGGGGTATCAAAGGCCACATACGGCATAAGATGCAGTTTGCTTTTCCAGAACTTCTTTATGGCTTCTTTTGACAGACTTCTGCCAAGGCAGTCCGTAGCCGAAATAAAAAGGCCGCCCGGCTTTAAGACTTCATAAATTTGCTCCAGCACTTCCTCCTGATTTTCCATATAAAGCAGCACATTATAGGCGGTCACCACGTCAAAGGATTTCGCCGGAAACTTCCTATCCTTAAGGGTTCCGCAGTGAAAGGAAATATTCTGTTTTCCCAGTTCTCTGGCTTTTTGCTCTGCACGCAAAAGCATTTCCCTTGAACTATCTATTGCGGTAATTTCCTTCACGCAATCTGCCAGCTGCATGGTCACAATTCCGGTGCCGCAGCCGATTTCCAATACAGTATTTTCCTGATTCAGAAATGCCGCAGACCGCTTTACTGTCTTTTTGTAGGCATTTTTATAAACCTCCAGAACCTGGCTGTCAAACATCCGGGAGCGCTTGTCCCAGAATCCGGATCCTTGTTTTTCTTTCATATTCTCCACGCTCCTTTCCGGTCATCTTAAAAACATACGCAAAAGCTGCTTTTTCCCTTTGGTATAAGGCTGATAGCGAATGGGCAAATCCAGCCAGCCGGCTTTCTTTACCATACTCTTGGTATGGCTGAAAGTGTCAAAGCTCTTCTTTCCGTGGTAACTTCCCATACCGCTGGCTCCTACTCCTCCAAAGCCCATGCGGGAAGTAGCCAGATGAATAATGGTGTCATTCACACAACCGCCGCCAAAGGAAAGATTCCTCAAAATCCTCTGCTCTGTGTCCGGATTTTTCGTAAAAAGGTAAAGAGCCAAGGGCTTTTCTCTGTCACGGATAAAGGTTTCTGCTTCTTCTATGGTGTCATAAGTCAGCACCGGAAGCACCGGACCGAAAATTTCTTCCTGCATAACCGGGGAATCCGGAGAAACATAATCCAGTACAGTAGGGGCAATCCGCAGACGCGCTTCCTCGCCAAATCCCCCTTCCAGAATTGCCTCGCCTTTGATAAGTTCCAACACTCTGTGGTAATGCTTTTTGTTTATCATTTTGGGATAATTGGGATTCTCCAGTGGATTTTTTCCCAGCATTTTATGAATCCACATTTTTACATAGTTCAGGAAAGGCTCTTTCACACTTTTCTGCACCAGAAGATAATCGGGAGCCACACAAGTCTGACCGCTGTTCAAATATTTCCCGAATACCAGACGCCTGGCCGCCAGTTTCAAATCCGCCGTTTCGTCTACGATACAGGGACTTTTTCCACCCAGTTCCAAGGTCACCGGCGTCAGATGGACAGCTGCTTTTTCCAGTACCAGCTGTCCCACCGCTTTTCCGCCTGTGAAGAAAATATAGTCAAAACGCTGCTCTAAAAGGCGGCTGTTCTCTTCCCTTCCCCCCTCTACCACGGCTGCAAACTCCGGTGGAAACACTGCCGAAAGCATTTTTTTCAGCACTGCCGATACATGGGGCGCATAGGCAGACGGCTTCACAATACAGCAGTTTCCTGCGGCAATGGCGCCAATCAGCGGTTCCATACACAGCATAAACGGATAATTCCAGGGAGACATAATCAGTACCACCCCGTATGGTTCTGTCATTTCAAAACTTTTTGCCGGAAACTGGGCCAGAGGAGTCGGCACCCCATTTGGCCGCATCCAGGCGGAAAGGTGTTTTTTCACATAAGTCAGTTCGGAAAGCGTCAGTCCCACTTCGGTCATATAGGCCTCAAACTCTGATTTCCCCAGGTCTTTTCGGAGAGCCTGATGAATTTCCTTCTCATACCGTCTGATTCCTTTTTCCAGCCTTTCCAGTGCTTTCTGACGAAATTGCGGGGTTTTTGTAATGCCTTTTTGAAAAAAGGCGCTCTGTTTTTCTACCAGACTGCTGATTTCCATCTTGCTATCACACTCCTGTTCTCTTATTCTTCTGCCGGATATCTGTCTTTATTTTACCACAAATACAAGGGAAAAAACAGCCGGAGAATTCTTTCTCACTTTCCGGCTGCCATGTCCCGGTACATAACCACAACATCCTGCTCCTTTAACACCGTTTTTCCATCCGGAATAATGGCCTCCTCCCCACGAATAACCATGGCAATCAGTTCGTTTCTGGACAAATGCAGCTGGGCTATGCTTTTGTTGCACCATTTATCCCCTGAAAGAATACGCTTCTCCTGGAGCTGCTCCGTCTCATTGGTATTATAAGGCGGCACACTGAGAATCACACTGTCCCCGGCACAGATTTCTGTATTTCCTTTTGTCAGTATCATTTCCTCTCCCCGTTTAATCATCAAAGCCAGAGAGCCCGTGGGAATGTTCACCTCTTTTATTTTCTTTCCATCCCACTCATGCCCCTGGGGAATATACATGCGCATAAGCTGCAGCGAAGTTTCTTCCTGATAATCGTTAAAGGTTTTGCTTACATCCGCGGTATCATCAATCATAGACAGCTTCTGCGCCACCTTGGGCAGAAACGTTCCCTGAATGGCTATAGAGAAAAGAGAAACCATAAACACAATGTGGAACAAATCCTGCTTCATAGAAATCCCTGCCGCTACGGCGGTAATGGCAAATACTGAAGAAGAGGCACCGCGAAGCCCTGCCCAGGAAATCAGCCAGCACTGCCGGTTGCTGCATTTCATAGGCTTTAAAAGTAAAAAGACAGCCACCGGCCTGCTGATAATTGTCAGAAAAGCCACAATAGCAAGCGCTGTGGGAATGATTTCCGGCATCTGATGCGGAAAGGTTAAAAGTCCGATTAAAAAGAAAATCAATATCTGAGCCAGGCTGGTAACGCCGTCAAAAAACGGAATCAGTATCTCCTTCTTTTTGATTTTGCTGTTTCCCATAAGAATACCGAAAAGATACACACTCAGAAAAGCATTGCCCCCCACAAAAGAAGTCAGACCATAGCAGCCCAGCACCATGGCAATCACAAAAACCATCTCCAGCCCTTCCGCAATCAGACTAGTCTTTGCCATAATAAAGACGCAAAGCTTCGCCAGCACCAGTCCTACCAGAACACCGAAGATAATCTGCATGGCAATCACAGCCGCAATATTTCCGGATTTTCCATTTGTCATAATTCCAATGGCTATAATCGTGAGAAGATAGGAAATGGGGTCATTGCTTCCGCTTTCCACCTCCAGAAGTGACGCTGTCCCATCCTTTAGGTTCAGCTTCTTTTTTCGCAGAATGGCAAACACACTGGCTGCATCTGTAGAAGACAGCACGGCGCCAATCAGAAAACTCTCTTCAAAAGAAAACTTTAAAACTACATTGCAAAGCAAAGCCGTAATTCCGGCCGTAATGAAAACACCTGCTGTAGACAGGGTAACGGCCTTTCCTGCAATACTCTTCGCCGCCTCCCACTTGGTATTGAATCCGCCATAAAACATAATAAATACAAAAGCCACCGAACAGATTCTTTCTGCCAGTTCAAAATTTTCAAAAGGTACTTTAAAAATACCGTCACTTCCGAAAAGCATGCCGATAAACATAAACAGTATCAGCGCAGGCATACCCAGCCTGTCCGAAAACTTTTCTGCAAGCACGCAAAGCAGCATAATCAAGGTGATTCCCAATATAATTCCTGTCATCTCATCTCTCCCATCTGTAAATCATTCAGAAAAAGGCTGCTGCATGTCTTCTATGAACCTTTCATCAGAAATCATGCAGCAGCCTCTTTTTTCCTTTTTATTTATCCTTCTACAATCAAATACTGACCGTTTGGCAGTGGGAAAACTTCACTGGCGTCCTCCAGTTCTTCCAGGGACATATCCTCTACGTCCATGCCGTTTTCCTCAAAGTACACTCTCACTTCTTCCAGTGAATCCACCACAGCGGCCATGCAGTCCTCTAAAAAGGCCTCCGCCTCTTCCTCTGTCTCTGCCACAGGCTCTGTAAAAAGCTGCTCCTGATTTCTTAAAAATGTTAAAATACACTCTTCGCTGTACTCATTCATACCAATTTCCTCCCTGTTTTATCACTTTTTCCAGTACCGTTTCCACTCTGTCGGTTACTCTTCCGGCGGTTTCCCGCACTTCCTTCCTGGCCTCTCCCACGGCAAAGCCATAGGTCACTTCCTGCAGCATTTCCAAATCATTGAAATTGTCGCCAAAAGCCGCGCAGTTCTCATCAGACAAAAGAAGGTGTTTCTTCAGCACCCGAAGCCCGTTTCCCTTATCTGCGCTTAAAGGCATCATATCCAGCCAGGAAATCCCGGAAGTCACTACCGTGGCTCTGCTGCCAAAGGCCTTTTTCCAGTAAGGCGCAATGGCCTCCGCGCCGTTTTCCTCATATACGGAAATCTTAATGATTTCCTCCGGCACCTGAAAAATATCCGGCAGCACCGTAGTGTCGTTTTTCACAAAATTTATCATGTATTCCCGAAAAGCCTCTGTCTTAGGCTGCAGATAAACCGTCCTTTCCCCGGAAACCACCAGTTCCGCACGGTCTTTCTTCAATATGCTATGCAGCATTTCTTCTGCCAATTCCCTTTCAAAGACATTTTTATGTAAAATTTTTCCTTTGTAAACTACCAGGGCACCGTTTTCACAGACATAGGCAATATCCTCACAGACAGGTGCAAACAGTCTTTGCAGATTGGTATACTGTCTTCCGCTGGCGGCTACAAATAAAATACCCATTTCTTTTAACTGCTTTATCTGCTCTATGACAGTGTCAGACAACGTCCTGACTCCGTTTTGCAGAAGGGTTCCGTCTAAGTCACTGGCTATCAGCTTCAGCATTTTTCTGCTTCTCCTTTTCTCTTTTTGCAAGAGTCAGAATTTCTTCCGGCCGGTCCACAATTTTATCCGCATGGTGTTCTTCCAATTCTGTTCTTGGGCGGAATCCCCAGGTCACCCCTACGGTAAACATGCCTGCCGCTTTCCCGGTATCCATATCTGTGTTGGTATCTCCGCAGTAAATGCACTCCTTTGGAGAAATCTGAAATTCCTCTGCAATAGCCAGGGCGCCTATGGGAGAAGGCTTTCTGGGAATCTTCTCAGTCTGTCCCTGCACCTTATGGAACACGTCTCTGCCGAAAATCTTTTCCACAACTTCCACAGCCGCCCCGTGAGGTTTATTGGAAAAGACAGCAATTTTCAGACCTTCCTTTTTCAGTCCTTCCAGAAGTTCCAGAATTCCTTCAAAAGGCTTTACATGGTAAAAAGGATTTTCTCCAAACCACTTCCGGTACAAAACCCGCACTTCCTCATAATCCACTTTATCGCCGCCGGGAACTGCCTGCAGCATTCTTCTTACCAGTTCATCTGCACCGTCTCCTGCATAAAAATTATAATTTTCCACCGGAAGTTCCGGCAGGTGAAAATGACGCAGTGTCTGATTTCCCACATAGGCAATGGATTCCACGGTATCTGCAATGGTTCCGTCCAGGTCAAAAATACAAGCTTTATACATGTCTACCACTCCTTTATTTCCAATCCCATTTTTCTGCATTCCTGATAGAGTCTTGCCAGAGGCAGCCCCACAACCGTATTATAATCCCCCCGGATTTCCCGGATAAAGACTGCGGATTTCCCCTGGATTCCGTAAGCACCTGCCTTATCCATAGGTTCTTCGGTCTCCACATATCCCCTGATTTCTTCTTCTGTCATGGGATAAAAATACACTTCTGTCTTTTCATGGAAGGTGCGGATATTTTCTTTTCCCTCTTCCCTCACCATAACCGTTACACCGGTATAGACTTCGTGCTGTTTTCCCTGAAGCATGGTGAGCATGCTCACAGCCTCCTCCTTATCAGCCGGCTTTCCTAAAATTCTGCCTTCTGCGGCCACTACAGTATCCGCACCGATAACTGCCACGTCTCCTGTTGTCTGTGCATAAATATCACGGCATTTTAACAGGGACAGCTCCTCCACAGCCTGCCCCGGCTCTTTGACGGTTATCTTTTCTTCTGCCTGGCTGGGCTTTACCACAAAAGGAATCCCTGCCTGGGATAACAATTCCCGCCGTCTCGGTGATGCACTTGCAAGTATGATTTGTTTCATTGTCTGCTCCTTTTTGCAGTATGAAATATCTTCTGGTGTACTGCATAGTAAGAGTATAGCCCGACTTTTCCTCTGACGCAACCTCTTTTTAAAAGGGACGGCCAGAATCCGGACTCTCCCGTCCTTCGTGGCCGTCCCTTTTTATCAGAAGGTTCGTATGGAAATTTCCTGTTTTACGCTGCTACAATCAACTTTTTGACCGGTCTTCCTCCCAAAAACAGACGGGTATAAACCAGTTCGCACTTTTTAAATTTATGAAAGGTTTTTCTTGCTTCACATTCGTTGCAGTACACTTTCCAGCAGCCGCAGCATTTGCAGTTTTTCCCTTCATTTTCTATAAATCCCTTCACATCCTCCTGGGGATATCCCAGAAACAGTCCGATTTCGTGAGGGAACTTTGCACAGCTTTGAATTCTCTGCCGCAGACAGACCAAAGCCTCTTTCGCTTTTTCATATGCATAGCCCTCTGCTGCTAACATCTGTCTGGTTTCCCTGCGGTTTAAATCCTGCTCAAGGCGGCTGATTCTATATACATACAAAAGAGCCCTTTGCCCGTGCAGGCGCATAACCATCAGACCCAATCCCTTTTCCTGAAACACCTTCTGCCATTCTTCCAGAACTGCCTTCAATTCTTCCCGGTTTTCCCAGGGATACCAGAAAAGATTGGCTGTCTTCAGTCCGGCCAGCGTGGGAGCGCTGTGACGGATTAAAAATTCATCAAGCATAAACCGCTCCTCCTTTGATATCCTCCAGTACAGACTGCAGCGCTGCTGTGCTGGCTCTGTGAATCCGCACAATAGGAATGTTGTTCCTCTTGGCCTCTTGGGAAGCATTCATAACCATTTTGTGGGAAACCGTATTGGTAAACATCAAAAGCAAATCCGGGCAGCCCATTTTTTTCTTAATGGAACCATGTTCTTTGACAAAGACTTTCGCCTTACATCCATAATCCTGACACAGATTCTCATATCTGGTGACCATTCTCTCGTTTCCTCCGATAATTACAATACTCATATGCAAAACTCCTTTCCATTGTTGTTATCATTTCCTTTTTTCTTCCATTCATACGCTCACTAAGTTAGTTATTTCTAACCTGTCTGTAAAAAGAAAAGACATAGGGTAAAACTGCCTCTCCTCTGTTAAATTAGCTACAACTAACTCTTATGCTACTATCATACTGATTTTTCTATTTTTGTCAATAGTTTTTTTGAAATTCATAGAAAATTAATGAAAATACCTCTTCCTTCTCCTCATAAAAAGGATTATAATGGAGAACATATAAGAGTATGGGAGTGAGACTCAGAAAGGATAATGATATGGGAAATTTTGGAAAAAAACTTTTAGGGATGGGCGCTTTAGGCGCAGCGGCAGGTGCTGCAGCTTACTATTTTGTTAAGAAGAAAAATGAAAATCCGGACTTACAGGAAGAGTTTGCTGACTTTCAGGATAATTTAAAAGAAACTGCTGTTTCTGCTGCAGGCGTTGCTTCTAAATTTAAAAAAGTCATGGAAAAATCCGTAGATGACGCAGTAAGCAAAGTCAAAGAACACACCGACGATTTTCTGGACGACGACATCTTTGAAGAAGAGGATTTTACCGAAGCAGTCAAAGAAACCGCAGAAGATATGGCCGAAGAAGCTGCCGAAAAAGCAGAGGATATCAAAGAGGAAGCAGAAGAAAAAGTACAGACTGCCGCTGAAACCGTCAAAGATATAAAAGACGAAATAAAAGAAGAAGTGAAAGAAGAAGAAAAAGAGAGCGAAGCGTAAATTCGCAGACAAAAGAGGGAGGATAAACCAATGAACAACCAGTTATTCGAGCAGGCAAAAAATGATGATATTCTGTCAAAGGAATTGATTTCTTTTCTTTTGGAAACCATGGAATACAACCGTCTGAGTTTCATCAATGACGCAGTGGAAATTCTGAAGGTCCTGAAAATCCGTATTGAGCGCGGCGACAAAATCACAGACGCAGTTTCTCATCGGATTTACAACCTGCCGGACTTCAAAAACTTTGTCCGCGAGCATTTTTCATCCTACATTTACAGCCAGGTATTTACGGCCTTAAAGGACGAGAAAAGTTATTTCTCCTTAGAGCCCTGTGAAGGCGGTTACGAACTGGTGCTCTCAGACAAAGACCAAAAAGTATACAAATGGATTTCCAGTTTGAACGAAAAGTTTTCTCTGGTTTACATGGCAGCCACTAAGGTCGTATACATAAAAAATGTAAGAACCAAAACCTACACCCCTTTTCTTTCTGCGAACGGCAAATACTGCCGATATGACGAAAGTGTAGGAAAACTTCTGGAAATTTAAGGGGCTATCGGGAAATACCGTTTTTAGCTTCTAAATCTTAAAATAAGAATCTCCCGTAGAAATCAGTGTTTTTTATACCTAATCTTCTATGGGGAATTCTTATTTTTTCTTTTCTGTATGTATTTTAGGGCACAAAGACCCCTCAACTGCATTTTTGAAAGCCTATATGAATAAAGATAAAGTTATATCCTATAAACCTTATATTTCTGCTTGAACAATACGTCCAAAGTTTATCTCATCTTTAAAAAGATCATACACATATTCTGAGCTTTCCATATATAAACCGGTTTCTTTATCCTGAAGTTTTTCAAAGACTTTTGAGTTATAAAACTTATCCATATTAATTTCCTACCTTTCGTAAAAGTTTTATACTTTTTTCTGTATGAAAAGAATACTGCGATGATGTCTTTTTATATATCATTCCTTTCAATAAGGTTTCAAAATCAATAATTTCATTTTCATACTGACGAAATAATAATGCCATATTATCATCCGCAACAGGTCCTATAACCATATCATATTTGTAAATGTTCGATTTCTATTATTCATGACAAATTTTGCACATTCTTCCGTTGTTTCTAAACCGAAATCTTTATATGGTCTGCACATTGCCAAATTTATACTATCAATTACAATATTACTTCCATGATATAATCTCATAACACGCCTCCGTTTTTTCGGCACAATATCCCCAAGTCTTCTATTATTGTTTCAAAATCTAAAGTATGCTCAACTTCATAGTTTTCTTTTATAAACGCAATACCTTTAAACTGAAAAGGGTAACGAAATGCTTCCTGTATACTGAGATTATGATGTTGTGCAAATTCGTTTACACATGCAACAGTAAAACCTATTTTCTTTTTCTTTTCACTCATCCAAAACCTCCATTTACTCTTATCTATTGAACTATAGTATTATAGTCCAAACAACGATGACGCGTCAAAAAGTACAGCATTCGGTAAGCACAGCCCATACGTATCTGCAAATATTCTTATTAAATTCACCTGATGGTTCTTTATTTTCTTCATAATCCTTTTGTAAAACCTGCTTAATTTCCTCAAACTTCTCATAAGCTTCTTCTTTTTGAAGTCTGTTCCAGTAATGCGGCACAATCTTCTTCATAATACATGATTGTCACATTCTCCCAACATGTCCCTCTGCTTTCTACACTTTATTTTAACTGATTTTTATCTGCAACTCAAGAAGATGAAGAAACAAAAAGAAAAAGCCGCATTTCTGCGACCTTCTCATACCTTTTCCCATCTCTACCTCACCACATACAAACCCTTCACAAAAACACCTCACAGCTGCGTTATCATGTTGTAATACTTTCCGATATCTCCAAATGCATTTTTATAATAGTTCTCCACTGCTATCTGAATATTATATGCGGCTTTTAATTTTCCCCTATCTTCTCCAGAATATACCGTTTATACTCCAGAAACTCTGGCGTCAGATTAAAATCCGCCGCTCTGGGCTTTTTCTCTTTTATCACAATTTCTTCTGTGATGGTTCCCGGACTCCCTGTTAAAAGATAAATCCGGTCCGCCAGAAGAATGGCCTCGTCTATATCATGTGTAATAAAAATTGTAGACAGGTGAATCTGCTCCATGACGTTTAAATACCACTTATGCATGGCACTTTTTGTCAGGGTATCAAGGGCGGAAAACGGCTCGTCCAAAAGGGCAATTTTCTGAGAAAACATATACGTCCGCAGAAGCGCTGCTCTCTGGCGCATACCCCCGGAAAGCTGAGCCGGGTACTTTTTCTGAGTCCCTTCCAGCCCAAATTCCTGAAAATAGGGCTGCACCTGACTTCTCGCCGCCTTCTTTTTCTCCCCCCTGATAATCAGAGGCAGGGCCACATTGTCCTCAATGGTGCGGTAAGGCAGAAGCAAATCCTTCTGAAGCATATAGCTGACCTTCCCCGGACTGCCTGTAATCTCCTCCCCGTCTAAAAACACCTGTCCGCTGTCCGGCTTTAAGATACCGGAAATCACATTAAAAAGTGTTGTTTTTCCGCCGCCGCTGACGCCTAAAAGAGCCACCAGTTCTTTCTCCCCCAGACGGATGGACACGTCCTCCAGAACCTTCCTGCCGTCAAAGGATTTTGTCACATGGGAAACTTCAAGCTGTGCCATTTTTTTGCCGCCTTTCTTATTCCGGAAGATACTCATTGGAAAATCCTGTATTTTCCGGTATTTCTGTTTCTGACAGGCCGTTTTCATTCAGCCAGTTATAAAAAGCGTTCCACCGCTCGGGGCTGATATATCCCCAGCGTTCTTCCTCCGCCTTATACTGGTCAGCCAAATATTTCTGGCTGGCTTTTACCAGTTCCACATCCAGTTCCGGTGAAGCCTCACAGAGAATGTCTGCTGCCGCATCCGGGTCTTCAATGGCAAATTCATACCCCTTTTTCAACGCTCTCAAAAAAGCTTTTGCCGTTTCCGGCTCTTTTTCCAGAAATTCGTTATTTCCTATAATTACAGGTGTATAATAGTCAAATACCGGATTGATATCTTTAAACGCAAAGTAGTCTGTATCCAGACCTGCCACTTCTGTAGCTACACCAGCCCAGGCATAAAACACCCAGATAGCGTCCACGGACTTTGTCTTCAGTGCGGATACCTCGTCCGTCACTGTGCTTGGAATCAGTTCCACTTTACTGAAATCCCCTCCGTCTTCCTCCACCACGTTTTTCATCATGGCTTTTTCAATGGGAGCGTCCCAGGTGGCATACTTTTTCCCTTCCAGTCCCTTGGGACGGTCCATGCCCTCCCCTTTTCTGGAAATAATACCGGAAGTGTTGTGCTGTACAACAGCAGCTATGGCTGTATTGGGAAGTGCGTCTTCTCCCGCTACCGCCGGTGCCATCGTATCCTGAAAGGAAACACCCAACTGGGCTTTTCCCGACGCCACCAGGGCGTCTGCACCGTCCTCCGGCGGCTGTACGATTTCCACTTCCAGCCCCTCATCTTCAAAGTATCCCTTTTCCTTGGCCACATACAGACCGGTATGGTTTGTATTCGGTGTCCAGTCCAGTACAAAAGTCAGATTTTCTGTTTTATTTTCTGCTTTCTTCTCTTCTTTCAGATCGCCGGATTCCCCGCAGCCTGTAAAAGCTGTGAGAACTGCCGCGCACAAAAGCGTCGCAAAATATTTCTTTTTCATGTATCTTTTCTCCTCTGTCTTATTTCACATTTTCCCAGGGCATGGCCTTTTTCTGCAGAATTTCCACCAGCTTCATAAGAAGCAGGCTGATAATGGAAATGAGAAAAATCACGGCAAACATTTTGTCATAAGCAAATGCTTTTTTTACCCGTGTCATGTAAACCCCAAGACCGCTGAAGCCTCCCAGCCATTCAGAAATCACAGCGCCTACTACGGAATACGACACGGAAATTCTAAGACTGGCAAAAAAGTGACTCATGGCTCCCGGCAGCTTAATATAACGAAAAATCTGAAACTCTCCTGCCCCCATGGAACGCATGAGATTGATCATATCTTTATCCGCAGACCCAAAACCGTCCAAAAGTCCTACGGTAATAGGAAAAAAAGTCACCACCACAATGAGAATCACCTTTGGCAGCATTTCATATCCAAACCACAGCACCAAAAGGGGCGCAATGGCCACCGTAGGGATGGTCTGGGTCAGAACAATTAAAGGATAAAAGGCTTTGTACAGCTTTTCAAACCGCTCCATGATTACCGCCATGAGAAAACCCACGGCAATACCGCAGGCCAGTCCCAGAGCCGCCTCCAAAAGCGTTACCTTTGCATTTTCCATTAAAAGCCCGAAATCCCCCACAAAAGCCTTCCCCACATCCACCGGGGAGGGCAGCATAAAGTTGGGAATCAGCCCGGCCATGGAAACCGCCTGCCAAAGCACCAGCAGTACAGCCAGAGCCGACACGGTCCAGATTTTACTGGTGGTGTTTTGAGACTTTTCTTTCAATGGTAAGCACATCTCCTTCCGGCTTGTAGCTGACCTTAATATAAGCAGCTACAGACGGCGCTCCTGCCTTCACTGCAATATGCTGACATTCCTTTACAATGTCCATGAGTTCGTCATAGTCTCCCTCAATGGTTGTCTCAAAAGGGCCTACATAATAATTATTTCCCGTACTTTTAATATAGGCAATCACCTCGTCTACAATACGGATTAATTCCTCGTCGTCTTTTGCCTCCGGCAAAGTCTGGATAGCTACGCTTGCGTTCATGTTTCCTTCCTCCTTATTCTCTTTCTGTATAAAAAATCCCACCAGGGAGTACCTGATGGGATTCATGTCTGTATCTGAACCTGCAGATTTTACAAAATGCTTCCTACGCCGGCATTATCCGAATCAGGTATGAGGGTCTAAAACGAATGTGGTTTTATTCTCAGCCGGACTTGCTCCAGCTCCCCTTGCAACGTTCAGTTTACTGTATTTATAATTTTCTGTCAATACTTATTCCCAGGCCTCTTTCAATTTCCTCATGGCTTTTTCGATTTCTTCTTCGGTCATGCAGGCATAGCCCAGAAGTACCTTTCTTTCCGGTTCTTTTTTTATCTTGCTGCTTTCTATGCCGTATTCCGAGTATCCGTAGACCTGAACACCGGCCGCTTCTGCCCGCAAAACTGCCTCCTCTTCTGTCAGCCCGTTTGTGAATTCCAGTACCAGATGAAGTCCCGCATATTCTCCCGAAAAAGTACAGATATCCCCCATATCCCGCAGAACTTTCACCATTTTGTCATGCTTGCTTTTATAGACAGCCCGCATACGGTTCAAATGCCGCTCATATCCTCCTTCTTTTAAGAATAACTCCAGTATCTTCTGGTCTGCTCTGGACACGGTTACTGAAAAAGGACTTTTCCGCTCTGCATACTGCTCTGCCAGAAACTCCGGCAAAACCATATAGCTGACACGAATGGACGGGGCAATGGATTTGGAAAAAGTTCCCATATAAATCACACGCCCGCCCCTGTCAAATCCCTGCAGAGCCGGAATAGGCTTTCCGCGGTAACGGAACTCGCTGTCGTAATCATCCTCAATGATGTAGCGATTTTCCGCTTCCTCTGCCCAGTCCAGAAGTGCCATACGGCGTTTCAGGGGCATAACCGTGCCTGCGGGAAACTGGTGAGAGGGCATCACATAGGCAATCTGTGCACCGGAATCTTTCAAAGAGGAGATACACATACCGCTTTCGTCCTGCTTCACCGCTTTTACCTCATACCCAATGTGCAGAAAATCGTAATATGCAGTCAGGTAGGTATGGTCTTCCATGGCAATCACACGGTTTTTCCCCAGAATGGTTCCCAGGAGCATCAGCAGATAATCGTTTCCTGCTCCAATTAAAATCTGCTCCGGGCGGCACCGCATGCCTCTGGCCTGATACAGATATTCCGCTACTGCGCTGCGAAATCCATATTCTCCCCAGGGATTTCCCAGCTGAAACAAGGTATCGTCATCCTCTGAGAGCACCTGCCTTGCCAGCTTTTTCCAGATATTGTGAGGAAAACCGCCGGGCGCTATGCCGTTTAAAGAAAAATCATAGGCACAGGTTTTCTGTTCTCCCGCTGCCCTTTTAGAGGGATTCTCTTTTTCTGTTTTCCACTCTTCTGTCCTCTTCCTGCCGGGAACGTAGAGACTGTCTATTTCGCAGATATAGTAGCCTTTGCAGGGAATGGACTCAATATACCCTTCGGATACCAGCTGGTCATAAGCCAAATCTACGGTGCTTCGGCTCACAGCCAGACATCTGGCAAAGGCTCTGGACGAAGGCAGCTTTTCTCCCGGCATTAAATGCTTCTGCTGCACAGCCCTTTTGATATAGTCACAAATCTGCTCGTAAATCGGCACTTTGCTTTTTGTATCCAGAGGAATTAGTAATTCGTTCACAGGCTCCTCTTTTCGTATAACATCTTAATCATTACTGATTCAGTTTAAAAGAACTCTTCAGAGACACAATGCGGTTAAATACCGGCGCTCCCGGTTTGCTGTCATGGCAGTCCGCACAGAAAAATCCGTTTCTCACAAACTGGAACCGGTCGTAAGCCTCTGCTTTTCCAAGTTCCGGCTCTACCAGACAGCCTTTGACTACCGTAAGAGAATTCGGATTCAGGTTCAAACTTCCGTCTTCCTTATTGTATACGCCTTTTTCTTCATCTACGATATTCTCATACAGACGGCACTCCGCCTCTACGGCTGTCTCAGCGCAAATCCAGTGAATCGTTCCTTTGACTTTTCTTCCGTCCGGGGAATTTCCGCCTTTGGAGGCCGGGTCATACGTACAGTGGATAACCGTTACATTTCCCTCTTCATCCTTTTCGCAGCCTGTACAGGTCACAAAGTACGCATTCATGAGGCGCACTTCATTGTCCGGATAGAGACGTTTGTATTTCTTTACCGGAACTTCCATAAAGTCTTCTCTTTCAATGTAAAGTTCTCTTCCGAAAGGCACTTTTCTGCTGCCCAGTTCCGGATTTTCCATGTTATTGGGCACTTCCAGGTACTCGATTTCGCCTTCCGGATAGTTATCAATAACCAGTTTTACCGGGTCTAAAACAGCCATCATACGAGGCACTTTCATCTTCAAATCTTCGCGGATACAGTATTCCAGCATAGCGTAATCCACAGAACTGTTCGCCTTTGAGACACCGCAGAGCTCTACGAATTTCTGAATGGATTCCGGTGTAAAGCCCCGTCTTCTAAGAGCCGCAATGGATACCAGACGAGGGTCATCCCAGCCGTCTACAATGCCGTCTTCTACCAGCTTTTTGATATAACGTTTTCCTGTCACTACATTGGTCAGATACAGCTTTGCAAATTCAATCTGCTTTGGCGGATGCGGATATTCCAGTTCTGTTACTACCCAGTCATACAAAGGTCTGTGGTCTTCAAATTCCAGGGTACAGATGGAATGGGTCACACCTTCAATGGCATCTTCGATAGGATGTGCAAAATCATACATAGGGTAAATGCACCATTTGTCCCCGGTGTTGTGGTGTGTCATATGCGCCACACGGTAGATAACCGGATCACGCATATTGATATTAGGAGAAGCCATGTCGATTTTGGCGCGAAGTACCTTGCTGCCGTCCTCAAATTCTCCGTTTCTCATTTTTTCGAATAATTCCAGATTTTCCTCCACACTGCGGTTTCTGTAGGGACTTTCCTTGCCCGGCTCTGTCAGGGTTCCTCTGTATTCCCGGATTTCCTCTGCCGTCAAATCGCAGACAAAGGCTTTTCCTTTCTTAATCAATTTTACAGCCGCTTCGTACATCTGCTCAAAGTAGTCAGAAGCAAAGTACAGACGGTCTTCCCAGTCTGCACCCAGCCATTTGATATCTTCCTTGATGGACTCCACAAACTCTACCTTTTCCTTAGTCGGATTGGTGTCGTCAAAACGCATGTTGAACTTTCCGTGGTATTTCTGTGCAAGACCATAGTTTAATAAAATAGACTTTGCATGTCCGATATGCAGATAACCATTTGGCTCCGGCGGAAACCTGGTACAAATTTCCTCGTATTTGCCCTCTGCCAGGTCTTTTTCAATCATCTGTTCAATAAAGTTTTTAGAAACGGTTTCTTTTGCTGTTTCTTTTTCCACTTTTTTCTTCCTCCATCTATCGTAATTTCTTCCTTTACAGTCTAAGGACTATAGTACCATAAATTCCCGCTTTTTCAAAGGCTTTGCTTTTATTTTTTTATTTGCATTCAAAATTTCACTCCAGAATCATGAAATTTGCCGTGGCAGTGGCTATGAGATTCCCCGTTTTTTCAGACCGGCATGCTGCAGATACACTGCAGATTCTCCGTCCGGCCCGGTCTGCTTTTGCCGTTACCAGCAGGGCGTCCTGAGCCATGGCAGGGGAGAGATAATTCAGGTTCAGGTTAATGGTAGGAATTTTTTCACTTCCGCTGACGCTGCGCACCGTAACGCCGCAGGTGGTGTCAATAGCCGTGGCTATGAGACCTCCGTGCATGGTTGCCATGTGATTTAATTCCCATCTCTGTACCGGAAAACGAAGGGTTACACTTTTTTTCTCGTAATTGCAGGCATAAAATTCCACCTGCATCCGGCTGTACAAATGATCCGGGTCCTTAGGATAAAGCTGTTCCATGCTCTTACGAATTTCCTGTTCCATTTCCCGGTTTCTGCTGTTTTCCATACTGTCTTCCTCCTAATACCGCACTTCCAGCAGGGTCAATCCCCTGGCCGGCGCTGTAAATCCCGCCGCGCCTCTGTCGCAGCGTTCCAGAATTTCCATCATTTCCTCTGGCTTTCTCTCTCCTCTTCCCACTTCAATCAGAGTTCCGGTGAGAATTCTTACCATATTATAGAGAAATCCGTCGCCGGTATAGGTCATGCGGATTTCCTGCCCCTCTTCCCGGATTTCGATGTCATATATGGTTCTGACCGAAGACTTTTTCATCTTTTTATTGGAACAAAAACTTTTAAAATCATGAGTTCCCGTCAAAAATTCCGCCGCCTCTCTCATGGCCGGTACATCCAGATTTTCATGAAGCGGGCACTGGTATTTCCGCTCAAACACATTCTTATGAGAACCTGCAGCAACGCGGTACTGGTACACCTTTTCTCTGGCGTTTAAGCGGCTGTGGAAACGGTCTGCCGCCTGCTTCACCCGGACAATCTCAATATCCTCCGGAAGATACCGGTTGAGATATTCGCAGATTTCCTCACAAGTCTTTTCCGTCTCCATATGCGCATTTGCCACCTGCCCTGCCGCGTGCACCCCTGCATCGGTCCTGCCTGCGCCCTGTATCGTCACCGGAGTCTGGCACATACGTGATAATACCTCTTCGATTTTCCCCTGTATGGTGTTGTCTGTATCTTTCTGCTTCTGCCACCCGCCGTACCGGGTTCCGTCATACTGTATATCCAAACGATAATTCAAGGTTTTTTCTCCCCCTTCTGAATAGCAACTTTCTTTTGCAAAGAATCTGTGTGAACCGGAATGTTTAAGGACTGCATAATATTTTCCGTTGCCGTAAAAATCCGGTCATGGTTTCCCTGACCCTCCTTTTCCAGCGCCTCCAAAATCTCATCCTCCAGTACGAAAAGAGCGTCCAACAACATGGGATTAAACGCCCCGCACTCCCCGTTTGCAATCATCTGTATGGCCTCATGGCTGGAATAGGCTTTTTTATACACTCTCTCACTGGTAAGCGCATCATATACATCTGCAATGGCTACAATCTGAGCATGGAGCGGAATTTCCCCGCCTTTCAAACCGTCCGGATACCCCTTTCCGTCCCAGCGCTCATGATGCCATCTGCAGATATCATAAGCAAATTTTACCAGAGGTTCCTCCTGATACGGTTCTAATCTGCTTACAATATCTGCACCAATAGCCGAATGCGTCTTCATAATCTCATATTCCTCTTCTGTCAGCTTGCCCGGTTTATTCAGTATTTTTTCTGAAATTGCAATTTTTCCCACATCATGCAGCGCCGAGGCCAACGCAATATTGCTGATGTCTTTGCCGGACAAGTTCACCTGATGGGTGGTTTCCGATAAATAACGGCACAAAATTTCCGTAATAATCCGGATATGCAGCACATGCAGCCCACTCTCTCCATTCCGAAACTCTACAATGTTGCTGAAAATGGTCATCATCATATCGCTGTTCTTTTTCCGCTCATAGACCTGCTCTGCCACCATTTCTTCCAGCCGCCGCTTCTTGGCGTAGAGCATCAGTGTATTTTTAATGCGCTGCTGTACCACATAACGGTCAAACGGACGGTGTATATACTCTGTTCCTCCCAGTTCATACACCTTATGCATAAAAGCCAGAGAATCCTCCGATGTAATCATAATGACCGGAATCCTTTTTATCCACTGCTTTTCCTTCATCTCTCTTAAGACTTCCAGGCCATCCTTTTGGGGCATAATAAAATCCAGCAGGATTAACTGAATCTCCAAGTGGTGTTTTTCCAATAAATCAATCGCTTCCTGACCGTCATAAGCTTTTATCAGATTGTAATCTTCTTTCAGCATTTCTGTCAGGATTTCCTGATTGATTTCCATATCATCTACAATCAATATGGTCTCTTTGTATTTCGTTGCCTGTTCTCTTTTCATATTCCTTAAACTGTCCTTTTTCATCCTTTTTCACTGTATACATTGCTTTATCTGCCCGTTCCAGTAATTCTTCACAACTCCGTCCGTCTTCAGGATACCATGCAATTCCACCGGAAATACAAATGGAGTACTCCTGGTTTTCCTGTAACCGAATCGTTGTATGTTTCAGCCGAACCTGCAGGCGTTCTATATAATGGCGAATTTCTTCTTTGCCGGAACAGCCATAGAAGAAAATACAGAATTCATCGCCCGCAAGACGGCATACCACCGCTGACTGGGGCACGCCCCGTTTCAGACATTCCGCCGCCGTTTGAATATACTGGTCTCCGCAGCCATGCCCGAAGGTATCGTTTATATGTTTCAAGTTGTCCAGGTCAATCATCACAAAAGCTGCTGTCTTTAATTGTTTTGGATTCTCAAACAGAACCCGGAGCCGTTCAAAGAAAGCCCGCCGGTTGTTCAGACCAGTCAGTACATCATGATTTCTTTCGTATTCCATGCGTTTCAAGTCTAAAGTCTGCTTCGTCACATCTTCTACGAATCCGATGTAATAATTTTCACTGTCCTTTACCATAGTACGGACAAAGCGATATTCTCCAGGGTGTTTTCCCGGAATCTGATACAGGGTTACTTCCCCTTCGGATTCCTTATAAACCTCCAGTTCCTGAAAAATCTGCCAGAAATCTTCCATGCAAAGCTCTGTGGAATCCTTTGGAGGCAGCCCGAAGATTTCAAAAAACTTATCTGTTATAAATACGGTCTTGTCCTTCCGGTTCACTTCAAATGCTGCAAGAGGAACATCAGCCATGTGAATAATATTAGAAAATTTATTCATAACCTGATTTAACCGTATGCTTTGCTGTACCAATGCATTGGATAATTTGTCAATTTCCAGAATTCCCGTCTGCGTCAGAGTGAAGGGCTTCGTCAGCTTTATGGCCTCTACTTCATGCACTAATTTCAGCACAAGTCTGGATATATAGATAATACCAATCACACCGCCAAGACCGCCAATCGCCACAGCCAGAACTGCAATCCAGGAAAACATCTTAAGCAGTCTGTCTGTAAACTGGAACAGGTCCTCTTCCCGGGCAATCCCCGCCAGAACCCATTTCTGTTCGTAAAACGGGCTGCTTTCATTGTACAGTTCCAGATAGGTAATTTCCGCACACAACTGCTCTGACTGGCTATCTATATAGATTTGTCCGTCTTTTTTTTGAAAATACGGTTTCTCCCCCCTGAGAAAAGGCGGACATGTAAGTATTTCCGGATAGCAGCACATTTTCTGCAGTGCTTTCATCTCCTTTTTGAATTCCTATAAAATAAGAACCGTCCTTATTATCATCAATTAATTCCAGATAGGGAAGCAGCTTTTTAACGTATTCAGACATTAAGTCAATGCCCAGAACACCATAAACCGTCCCATCTTCTAAAACCAGGGGAACTGAATACATTATGGCTTCTTTTTGCGCACAGTCATTTATCCCGGTATATCCCCAGTAACCAAAGTCCAGAATATCCCTCTCTTTTACATTTTCCGTATTTTTTGCAGCCTTATATGGCTCATACAAATAGGGCAGATAATCTCCGCACTGGGAAAAGTTAAATTTTGTTTTCCATCCTTCATCCGTAGAAAATTCCTGCTGCCGTATGAACTCAGCCGGCGCATAACTCCACAACAAATCCTGATTGCGCTCCCACGCTCTAGATGCCGGGTCATAATCATGCAGATACAGCCCGGGTTTGTCTTCGTATAGACCCTCCTGCTTCTTTTCTTCCAGATTTTCTGTATTCAAAACCAAAAACGCACCTGTCACGCCATTGGAACGAACAAGAGAAATCAGCACATCACTGGCTTCTTTCAGCAAAGGCATACTGCTCTCAGAACTTTTGTCCAGACTGTCCAGTGAAATGGTTCCCTCATCCACCAGTTTCTGGGTCATATTGTTGATTTTCGTGGTGGAATCTTCTATATCTGCCCACCGCACACGCATTTTTTCTTCCAGATAATTTTTTCGGTTTACCACGCGTTCATGAAAAATGTTTCTCTCATTGGTTTGCATATACTCCAAAACATCTCCATGAATGACGTTATATCCGATTAACATTCCTTCAAAAACAAAAATCACCAGAAGTAATGCCACCATTTTAACCGCAATCGAAACCCCTCTTTTCTTCATGAGACGCCTCCTACAAAACCTCTTCCAGAGCCTGCTTTGTCTCTGTATACCATTCCTCAAATGCTTCTTCACTGATAAAATCCGCTACGGCTTCTTCCAATGTCTTTCCTTCCTCCAGACGCTGTACTACAACCTGCCGGGCTTCTTTGGCCGAATCGCCTAATGCATACTCCAAAACACTGCGGGCATCTGTTCCATGCTCAAAGGCCTTTGTTGTATACAATTCATTATCCAGAATTTCTCCAATGGCTGTTTTCACAATGTCCATATTCACGTCTGGATTTTCCCGTTCCTGTTTTTGAATTGTGCCCAGATTGTTGGCGCTTTTTTTCACCGGAAGATAGCCGGAAGAAAGCACAAACTGAAGGTTTTGTTCCTCCTGGGTAAACCATTTTAAAAATTCTACAGAAGCATACACTTCTTTTTCTCCGGTATCTGTCACTACCATGCCGGCGCCCTGCTGAACGGCCACGGAACCTCCGCCTTCAAATTCCGGCGCCTGCAGCACTTCCAAATCAATGGGGTATGTCAAAGTATCGCTGATTGTCACCTCTTCCGGGAAAAACATAGCCCCTGAAGAAGAGCCTACAAACGCTAAAATATTTCCGGTCTTCACATCATCGCTGCGAAAACTTCCTGACGCTGCAAAATAGCCCTTCACAAAAGGAACGTAATAGTTTTCCCACAGCTTTTTCATCACATCTTTATCAAAATTCAAGGTAACTGTTCCGTTTTCTACGGAAAAAATCTCCACGCCCTGCTGCATGGCGTCTATAATCATATAATTCGCCATGGCATCGCGGCCAAAAAACGCTTTTCCGTCATTCTTTTCAGGCGTCAGGCCGTCCGTCCATTCATAATAATCCTGTGCCGTTTTTGTAACGCCTTCCATGGTAGCTAACTGACTCTCGTCAGCGCCTGTTGCCTCTGCAAACTTCTACCAGTCTGTCTTATTCATCACAAATACTTCCGTGGATTTTGCTATGGGAAAGATTTTTAATGCATCTTTTCCCGAAAGAACTCCTTCTTCTATGTAACTTTCCACATAGGTATCCAATTCCTGCTGTGTAAAATACGGCTTTAGATCCACAACCAGGCCCATTTTGTCAATTTCATATGCTGTATCCGCATATGCTGCAAAAATGTTGGGCATGGAACCTGCGCCCGCCTTTCGTTCCGCTGCATCCAGTACTGCCTGTTCCAGACTGCTGACATTTCCCTGACTCTTGCCTTCCACCACAATTCCTTTTTCCTGTCCTATTGTTTCATTAAACCCCTGAACCAGTTTGTCAAAGGCTTTTAGCTGCGGACCGTTGTAATAATGCCATATGGTTACGGTAACCGGCTCTTTGGGATTTAACGGACTTTCTTCCTCTTTCGCCTTGCCGCAGCCGCTAAGCAGCAAGCAGACAGCCAGTCCGCAGCCTATTCCTTTATGCATTCTTTTCATTGTCACTTTCCCTCTCTGTATTTTTCAATCGTACGGATAGCAGTTGTATATTCTGACTTTACCTGTTCAAATTGTACATATGCTGTGGAATCCAATGCCTTGCGCAAAGAATCCGTCAGTTCTGCACTTGCTTCCCCCAGCTTTGTAAACCCCAGATTCTGACTGATTCCTTTTAATGTGTGCGCTGCCTGAAAAGCCTGCTGGTGATTGTGCATCTCCAGCCCTTCCTGCAGTTGTCCAAAGGAAGGATCTTCCAAAAACTTCAGCACAATTCTTTCTATCAGTTTTTCACTGCACAGCCGCTGCATGGTTCCCTGATAATCTGCCCCCATTTCTCCATAACACTCTGCTAAATTCATACGCTTTCCTCTTTTCCATATGATTTAAAATTATAGTATAACCAGCTTTTATTGTCTACTTCTTACACCCTGTGCAAAGAAATGTTTCCGCAAAAATACAATTCTCCCGACAGACCTTATTTTCACTGCTTTCCATTGTCTGTCAGGAGAATCTTTTTATTTCTGCTTTTTATATTGAGTTAAAATTGCAAACAGCTGATTGGCATCCAGTGGCTTGGATACATGCTGATTCATGCCTGCTTCTCTTGTCTTTTTCCGGTCCTCCTCAAAGGCATTGGCAGATAAAGCAATCATGGGAATGGTTTTTGCATCTTCTCTTGAAAGCTTCCGGATTTCTTTTGCTGCCTGCAGTCCATCCATCACAGGCATCATGACATCCATGATAATGCAGTCCATCTCCCCTGGTTCTGATTTTTCAAAAATTTCCAACGCTTCCGCCCCGTTTGCCGCACAGGTAACTTCCACCTTTCCTTCCTCCAGCACATACTGGGCAATTTCCCGATTCAATTCATTGTCCTCTGCCAACAATACATGCATACCGGCCACGTCAAAGGACTGGCCCTCCTCCACAGATTCTTTGTTTTCCTGCCTGTTTATCTCAAAAGGCAGCCGTACAAAAAAGCAGCTTCCCTCGCCTATCTGACTGCTCAAATGGATGGTGCCGCCCATCTGGTCTACCAGTTTTTTTGTAATCGCCATACCAAGCCCGGTTCCCGCATAAGAAGTTCTGGCGCCCTGGGTTTCCTGGGTAAAGGCCTCGAAAATATGCTTCTGAAACTCTTCTTTCATGCCGATTCCCGTATCTTTGATTTCAAATTCCAGCCAGACTGTGTTCTCACATCCCTGTGTCTCTTTTGTCAGGATTTGAACACTTCCGCATTCTTTGTTATATTTGATGGCATTTCCTATAATATTGATTAATATCTGCCTCAGCTGCAGCGGACAGCCCCTGAGTCTGGCATATCCAATTTCTTCCCGGCGGTCCTGGATTTTTATCTGCTGGAGCTGTGCCTGTGGAAGCAGGATGGACATACAATGATCCAGTACTTCGTGAATATCGAAGGTTTCCTCCACTCTGGTCTGCTTCCCGCTTTCCAGTCTGGACAAGTCCAGCACATCATTGACCAGGGAAAGGAGATGCTCTGCTGACTGGCGAATTTTCCGGCGGCACTCCTTCTGTCTGCTGATGTCTTCTTCCTCGTTTTCCGCAATCGTCAAAAGCCCCAGAATTCCATTAATGGGTGTACGGATATCATGGGACATATGAGACAGAAATTCCGTCTTAACCTTGTTGGCCTGCTGTGCCTCCTGCAAAGCCTCTTTTAAAAGTTCTTCCCGGTCCTGCTTGTCTTTAACCGTATCCGTTACATCCTGCCAGTATCCGCTGAGACGATAGCCGCTGCCCGGAAAATTTTTCTTGCTGGAAACACCCAGCCGAAAATACATCTGTTCTTTTTTTCCATAGCTGCAGGGATAGACAATTTCCTGAAAACCGTTGGCAATGCTGCGTTTCAGCACTTCCATGACTTCCCCTCTATATTTTTCATCAATTCCGGACACCCAATCCCTAAAACAGTTGAAAGAAAGCTCTTCTTCGGGAATTCCCATCAGTTTATGCAGCGTCCTGTCTCCATGCATAACCGGCGCTTTTCCCTCTTCCCAGAGAAGACTCCAAAGCCCGGTCTGGGAGCCGGCCAAAGTTTCCTGCACCTGCTCCAGCGTCTCCCGGCGAGAATCTTCTTTTTCATCCATCAAAGCATCAATATTTCTCGCCCCCATAACGACAACGGTTTCATCCAGGGTTTTGCTTATATCACAAAAGCAAAATTCAAAATGCCTCTGTCTATCTGCTCTCTCCTTAATACAATACCGGAACGACACTCTTCCTGTTTCTCTCACCAGCCGTTTCAGCCGCTTTCTCTCTGTCATATAGCGAACAAATCCCGCATCGTTTTCTGAAACCCAGCGTTCTATGTACTGGCTGATAGCCACATCATATATTTGATTGGTGAACGAAATTTCCGATACCGTTTTCGGCAAGGTATCCGTCATTCGGTAAATGTCGTATTTTCCCGTATCCAGATTTACAATATAAATGGAGTTATAATCTTCGCAGAGTGCATTTAAAATTTCATTGTTCATCTCCAATTCATGGCTCATTTCATTTAACTGCTCCTGCATTCCCAAACGGGCCTGTATGTTTTCTTTCTGTTCCTTTTCCCTGGTAATATCAATAAAAACACCAGTAAACAGACGGGGGTTTCCTTTCTCCCACCGCAGTGTTTCTCCAATGGCATGAAACCAGCGATACCCCTGATACCTTGTCTTCAGACGGTAAATGACGTCATATTTCCCTCCGCATTTTACCGCATGCCAGTAAGCCTCCAATGTAGATTCCCGGTCCTCCGGATGCAGCAATTCAGTCCAGGAATCCAGTCTATCGGGAAAATCCATCCTATTCTCATATCCAAGCATAAAGCGGAATTCCTGACTCCACACAACTTTTGTTATTTCCCCCTGATGATTAAAATGCATCGTCCACATACCCGAAGAAATCAGCTGATGCACCATTTTGGCCTTTCGCTCTTCCTCCATAATTAACGTATTAATTTCCTCTATTAATTGCTGACAGTCTCCCTCTCCCCGAAAAGGAATGGGGGCTATCACCGAAGTCTCTCTCATATTCTGCAGGCATCTGATAATCTCTTTTAACTCCATAGCAGTCCCTTTCCTAAAAACTTGTTTCTCAAAATATCACGGTTCGGTTGCCATTTTACGTCATAGCCTGTCCTTATGCAAGAAAAATCTTTCTACAGGTATTCCACTGCAAATCCGCTGTCCAAAGCATATTTCTCCACGCTTCCGCCCTTTCTGCAGCGGATGGTGGTACTTTTATTTACAATCCACTCTCCGATTTCCTCCGGCTCACCTAAAATCTCCAATACCTTTAGTCTGCCGCAGCCGTGAAAGGCCCATTTTCCTATTTTCTTTACCGAAGATGGAATCCTTGCTTTTTCCAGTGTTTTGCTTTTCAAAAAAGCGCTGTCTCCGATTTCTTCCAGGGAATCCGGAAATTCTACTTTATCCATTCCGGTCCAGTAAAAGGCTTCCCTGCCGATTTTTTTCAGTCCCTGTGCCGGAAATACCACTTCTTTTAAGTTAACGCAGCGGTAAAAGGCCCTGTCTTCTATGATTTCCATACCTTCCGGAAGACAGATTTTCTCCATACTTTCACATTCCTGAAAGGTTCCTGCCTCCAGCTTTCGGAGTCTTCCGCTTTCCAGTTCCACTTTTTCCAGACGTTTGCACTGGGCAAAAGACGACTTTCCAAGAATCTCCAGCTTATCCGAAAACACGGCTTCTTTTAAGCGGATACAGCCGGAAAAGGCTTCTTTTCGGATTTGGGCAACTTCTCCCAGATTAATATTTTTAAGTCCGGTACAGTGATAAAAACTCTGATTTCCAATTACAGCCAGGGTATCCGGAATTTCCGCCTGTTTCACCTTTACATTATTCTTCATGGCCTGGTCCTGAATACTGCGGTAGCAATCGTCCAGTATCAGCACCTTTCCCTTAAAATTTTTCCCCGATTCTCTGTCGAAAACATCCTTTTCTCTTGCTCTCCATGTCAGTGTCCTTCCCATTGTACCTTCCCCTGCTTTCTTTTTCATTTTCCCATTCTCTATTTAAAACTTTAGCACAAAAATATGCTGCACTCAATGACTTTCACACCCCTTTACACTTCTAAAATTCCATACTTCTTTCGGATTCTGTCCAATTTCCGTTCCATGGGAATGGTTAGAAAGAACAGAAAAATCACGGTAGATGTTCCATGTATCACATTAAACGGAAATCCGGTGGCATAAGAGGCTGCAAAAGCCTGCCAGGACAAATCCTGTCCCACCATAGTCACAGATGCCGTATCCATGAAAAATCCGTAAATAACCAGCGTAGACAGCCCGCCGTAAATGCAGAGCAGAATTTTATGTCTCCACTCCTTTTTCCGGCTGCCGCTTCTTTTTCCGGGACTGCGAAACAAAAGACCTGCCAGAAACCCTATGATTCCAAAGGAAAACATCTGCCAGGGCGTCCACGGTCCCTGCCCGAAAAAGAAGTTGGACACAAACCCCGCCATAGCCCCTGTGAGAAATCCGGCTTCTGCCCCAAGTCCCACACCGGCCAGAATCACAATGGCCGCCACAGGTTTAAATTGGGGCAGCATAAAAAACGCCATGCGCCCTGCCACGGCAATAGCTGCCATCACCGCAATGAGCAGGATTTCCCTGGCCTGGGGCTTTCGCTCTTCAAATACCATGAAAAAAGGTATCATAGCCAGTCCGATGATACACAGGGAAATAAAAATTTCACTTCTGTCATTGAGGAAAAAAATCCCGAAAAAGATGACAAAAGGAATGGCTACAAGAATCAGCACCATGGCAGTCAGCGTTCTTTTCCCCATTCCCCGGTCTTTCTTCACACTGCGCTCTATGTACTTCTGGACTTCATATTCCGCCTGGGTATCCAGAAGCTTTCCTGCCCAGATGAGCATAAGCACAGACAGAATCAGCTGCGCATACTGCCAGGCCGTCAGTTGAATATAACTGTGTATCGTCAGATTGATGAAATTGCTCTCTCTTCCCATTCTTTCGTTGATAAAAAGATTGGCCGCTCCTATGCAGCAAAAAGCCGCCACGGCCATAAGACTGCTCCAGACAAAGGCAAATCTTACATACCCCAGGCTCTTTTTCTTCATTGTATAAGAAAGAACCCCGCACAGAACCATGAAAAGAATCAAAAGCCCTGCCGCGCCCTTCAGTCCCATGCTGATTTTATGCAGCATTTCCAGTTCTCCTGCCTCAAACAATTCCATGCGCATCCTGCCGCCCATTTCAATACTGGTTTGTATGTTTTTTACACACTGCTCCATCTCCCAGAAGGTATACGTCACCGGAAGCTGGGAATATTTCAGCACAGGTATGGAAATCCACGGAAAAAAGGAGGCGCACAGACTTACAAAAAGACTGACGTATAAGGGCAGCATAGCCCTGGTATCTACTCCGGTTGCCTGCTTCTTTGACATGCTTCTATCACATCCTTTACTGTTACTGCATCCGGGAAAATCTGCCTGGCCATGCGGTTTGCCGCTGTGGTATAAAAGCTGTTTCCCGTAAAAAATTCCTTAGCGGTGCAGGCCGTCACAATCCCTCCGTCAAAAAACATGGCGCAGGTATCCCCATAGGCAGCACAAAATTCAATGTCATGGGAAACCATGACTATGGTAATCCCCTGTTCTTTCAGTTTCTGGAAAATCTCCGCCAGTCTGCTTTTATAAAATCCATCCAGCCCCTTTGTAGGCTCGTCCAAAAGCAGAATTTCCGGCTCCAGAAGCAGTACCTTGGCAAGCGCCGCCCTCTGCTGCTCCCCGCCGCTTAAATCATAGGGGTGCATGTGCAGTAAATGCCCAATTTGCGTACCCCCAACGACTTTTTCTATCTTTTCCCTGTCTTCCTTTCGCCTGATGGGGGAACGTTCCGAAAACATTTCCCACAAATCCTCTTCCACTGTGTTTCCCACAAACAGCGTCTGGGGATTCTGGGGCAGAACTCCCAGAAAACGATGAAACAATTCTTTATCCCGGATTTTGCGGATTTCTTTTCCTTTTAAAAGGATTTTCCCACGGTAGGGCCGGTGAATTCCGCTAAGAAGAGACAGCGTGGTGCTCTTTCCCGTACCGTTTCCGCCCAGAATACAGAAAAGTTCGCCTTTGGGAACCTGCAGAGATAAATCCTTTACAATGTCCCGCCCATCCTTTTCATAGCGAAACCAGACTTCTTTTGCCTCAACCACATAGTCCCTTTCCTGTTTTCTGTGCCGGAAACATTCCCTGTGCTGCATATTTTTGCAGCTTCCATAGTGCTGCTCCAGCCAGTTTCTGCCCTCGCATACCGTCAGGGGACAGACGCCTTCCTGACCGGTTCCATTGTAAATCTGCACCGGACTTGGCATGGCCAGAAACAAATCATTGTCTGCCAAATCCTTTCCCACCATCCGGGGCGTATCAAAATAAATCTGCTTTCCCTCTTCCAGTACCAGCACCTGATCTGCCATGGGAAAGACCTCTTCCAGTCTGTGCTCAATGAGAATCACGGTAACGCCCAAATCCAGATTAATCTTCCGTATCGTAGAAAGAAATTCTCCTGCGGCAATGGGGTCAAGCTGGGAAGTGGGTTCGTCCAGCACCAGTACCTTTGGCTGCATAGCCATAACAGAAGCCAGATTCAAAAGCTGCTTCTGCCCGCCGGACAGTTCTTCCACATTCTTGTCGAACCAGTTCTGAATCCCAAAAAAGCTGGCCATTTCCGCCACCCGAAGGCGTATGGTCTGCTGGTCATATCCTAAGTTTTCCACACCAAAGGCCAGTTCATGCCAGACCTTATCCGTGACAATCTGGTTGTCCGGACTCTGAAGTACATAGCCAATCTGTGCAGACTGCCTGCGCACAGACACCTCCTCCAGCTTTTCTCCCTCAAAAAGGATTTCGCCCTCCCGCTTTCCATAAGGACTCAGAACGGTTTTAAAATGCCGCAGAAGGGTGGTTTTTCCACAGCCGGATTTTCCGCAGATAACCACAAATTCTCCCGGTTCAATGGAAAAATTCAAGTTTTGTATCGCCGGACGTTCTGTGTCCGGATAAGTAAAATTCAAATTTTTGATTTCATATAATGCCATTTTATATCCTCTGTCACATCTATGATTATAGGGAGAAAACACAAAATCCCATAGCACACATACACCAGCATGGCCCACAGGGTATTTGTATTCATCCGCAACATGGGGTAATACAAAAAATGCACCCTCTTTGTCAAAATTCCTGCAAAAATATTTCCGCCCAGCAAAAGCAGAATCCCCAAAAACAGCTTATCTCTGGTATCAAAACGGTAAATAGAAAAATTATTCCGGCCTCTGAGCCCGTATCCTCTGGACTTCATGGAATCTGCAGTTTCCACCGAATTTTCCAGCGCCCAGGTCGTCATGACAGAAAGGATTTTCATGCCGTGCTTTGCCCTTGCAAGCACATTGCCGTTTGTCACATCACGGCCAATGCATTTCTGGGAATCGGAAATTTTCTCAATCTGATTTTTAAACCTTGGCACAAAACGAAGCACCATGGATAAAATCAGGGACACAGCAGGAATGGCCTTCCCAAACAGATAAATGAATTTGTCGGAAGTCATAACCACCTGATAGCAGGAAAACCAGTTCAGCACACTGACCAGCATAACACCAGCCGCCAGACCGTAGAGAATCGACTCCAGTGTCAGAGGATTTCCGTTTTTCAGGTATAAAATCAGAGTAATCCCCTGGTGGTTAAACAGGGGATTTACAGCTGCCGAAATCAGAAAGACCGGCAGCATCAGCCATAATGCTGTTTTTAATGCTTTCCAGTGTTTTAAATAGATGTAGTACGCCATTCCACCCAGGCAGGAAAGTCCCAGAAAGACCGGGTGCATCAGAAACATAGAGCACCCGATAACCAGTACAAAATAAAGAAAGTTATTGACCGGATGGAAGGTAGAAAAAGTATCCTGTCTCATATCACTCTTCCCAATACTGTCCTAAATCGCGTCCCAGATCACAGGTATAATTCCAGTGAATCACATCCCCTTCTTTTACCTGATAACGGCTGCAGCCATAGTTGGGATACCAGCCATTGACCTCATACATCCAGCCGGAATATCTTCCGCAGTCAAATTCATACAGGTTGTTGATACCTTCCACATAAGCGCTGTTGTACTTTGGGGTGAAACTGGCTTCCATGTGAATACGGTTGTTCTGGGTTTCTCTCAGCAATACATCATACACAGATTCTCCCTGATAGAAAGTCACTTCCCGCTCACTGAAAATAACACCATCCTCCGGCACCAGTACATCCTTTCCCTCTGTCAAATCTGACATATTGTCCAGTATGGTGTCACAGGAAATGCTCAGATAACAGGTTCCCGGCTTACTCTTGTCGATTTCCACGCTCCCCGGTTCTACGGGGTTCGGCTTTCCTTCCGGAATGGGGTCTGTCAGATACTGGTCTTGCTCTGTAGACGTACCGTCACTGTAGGTTACCGTTCCATTGCTCCCCGTACTCCCTTCGTCAGAACTGTCCTCCCCCTTCTCTGTATGGCTGTCTGCATTTCCTGCTGCACTTTGTTCCGAGGATTTTTTCTCCTGGTATTTCGTATAATCTGCCTCTCTGTCTTCCGCAGACTCGACATCCAGGTACTCGTCTTCCCCAGCTTCCAACGCTTCCTCTTTTTCTGCGCTGTCCGTCTTTTTCTCTTCTGCTTTTTTCCCGGTATCTTTTTTCTTGATTCCTTCTGTCTCCGTCCAGGCATCGCTGTCCGCGGTTTTCTCCTGCCCCGGCACAGCCAGTTTCTCCGTACCGCAGCCAACTGTTGTAAAAGCAAGTGCTGCAGCCAGCGCCAGAATTCCCATTGTTTTTCTGATTGTTTTTCTCATGTATTCCACCTACTGTCTTTTCCTTTTGATATACCAGATAATGCCGCCTGCAATTCCGGCCAGCGCCACCACAGTACCTGTTAAAACTGCCGGTAATGCACTTTTTTCCTCTGCCGCTTCTGCGCTGGTTTTTTTACTGTTTTCAGCGTCTGCTCCTGTACTTTTTTTTGCTGTAACCGTTTTCTCTGTATTGGCTGCCGCAGAAGCAGCCTCCTTTTCCTCCAGTTCGTTTAAAGATTTTGTCTTTGCTTTCTTTGCAATGAAATACTCGCCGCCTGTCTTCACAAGAAATTTCGTCTGTTTATCTTTTACCGTAACCTTCTGGATGTACTCTGCTTTTCGCTCTTTTTCCTTGTATTTCATCAAAAGGTATTTGCCGTCCTCCTGACCGGTGGTAAGCTCCACCTGCATTTCTCCCGGAAGTTCGCCCTTCTCATCAAAGGAGAAAATATAGGGGTTTTCAGACAATTTCTGAATATCTTCTGCATAATCACTGCCTTCCCGGATACCGACTTTCATATCTTTCACTGTCTTGATATCCTTGCCGTTGACCGTCAGGGTATACGGTTTATCCTTGCCCGTTTCTCCCTTGATTTTCAGGTTTTTATCCTTTCCCTTCACGGCTTCAAAAGCCGCCTTTTCCACTACACCGTTCTTCACCTCAGCTTCTGTGGTGTTGGATTCGGTTTTCTTTTTCGCTGCAGATTTCTTCGCACTGCCTGCAGACGTACTCTTTTTCGCGGTATTTGCAGATTTCTTCGTACCTTTCAGAACGCTTTCATCTGTCGTAACGTCACTGGTGCCGGAAAGGGCTTCTGTCTCATCTTCAAATCCCATATTCCCCTTTTTCAGGGTGTAAATTCCGCCTGCGGATACATCACAGGTCAGCACACCGTCCACAGCGCCGGTCCACTGCATCTCATTCCCGTTGATGTTATACAGCATAAACACACCGTCTTTAAACGTACAGGGCATGGAAATTTCCACTTCACCGGGAAGCTCGCCTTCGTGTTTCAGCGCAAACTGCAGGGCGTCTTCTTTCTGCTGAATTTCCACCTCTGCATTCATATCCGCCGGTTCTGCTATCTTCTTTCCTTTTACGCGAATGGTGTAGCCTTCTCCTTCATAAATATAATCCATTCTGGAAGCCTGGGCTTTCTCAAAAATTTCCTTTCCAATAATGCCTCTCTCCAGCTTGTCCACAATGCTTTCTGCAATTCTCAAGTCATCGATTCTTGTGACAAAAGACTTATTATTTTCGGGAAGCGTATGATAAATAGAAAGCAGTTCTTCCACGGTATCTTTTTCTTTTAAAGTAATCTTCAAAGGATTTAACTCATTCCAGATGCGATGATCCAACGCTTCTACTTCTGCTTCCTGTCTGTCTATTTCTTCTCCCTTTGCCTGCAAAATGTTGCGGAAACTTTCTTTTTCTTCAAAGTCTTTCAAAAGTTCCAGTTCAACTTTGAGATTATAAACCCTTTGTTTTTCTGCAAGTGTAATCTGTTCCGGCAGCGCATTCAGTTTACTGCGGAAGGCCTCTATATTTTCTTCCGATTCCGTTCCCTCATCGGGGGTCTCTGTATCTGTCATGTCGTACAGACTGGTCTGCCCGTTTACCGCCCTGGACCAGGCCAGAAGGGCTAAAGTTCCCTGGTCGGTTGCCATGGCATCACTGCCGCCGCCTTTTATATGCTCAAAAGAACCGTCTTCTTTTTGGAATCTCAGGATTTCATCCAGCAGGGTTTTTCCGTTTTTCATAAATTTATCCTGTTCCAAAAGAGATACATCAATGGCTGACAGAGCAATCACGACCTGTGCCGTACTCTCCAGATTTTTTACCGGTTCTTCCCCTTCAGAAATGTAAGAACTGCCGTATCCGCCGTCTGCGTCCTGCATGGAAGCCAGCTTATCCAATCCCCGGTTTAAAGCCGCACCAACGTCTGCCCGTTCTTTATACGGCGCCAGCGCCTGCATAGCCATAGCAGTAATATCCGGGTCTGCCACTTTCCCCTGCAAAGCCCAGCCGCCGCCGGAAAGTTCCTGTGAAAGGATTTTCTGAATCAGATTTTCCCGGGTAGTCTGGGTTCCTTCTCCTTCTCGCTCAGGAATTTCGTAATCTTTCGTATCCAGCGCAATCAGGGCAAAAATAGTTCCGTTAATGCCCTGTTGATTCACCTTCTCAAATTTTGCTAATGGCTTCAGCAGATTATAGCCATTTATCCGGGAAGGGTCTGTTCCAATAGAGGACAGCGCCATGATGACTCTGGAATATTCCGTATATTTTGCGTTGTGAAGCACTCCGTTTGTGTCATCTAGTTTCATATATAAATTTGCCAGATAATTTGCTTTTGCCGTGTCGCTCAAGTATCCGGCTCTGGCCATGGCCATCACAGACCATTCGCCTCCAATAGTATCCACCACCGGAGAAGTCACCGCAGACTGCAGATACTTTTCCGCCTTATCAAGAGCTTCCTGGACGGTAGGATTTTGGGTCTCGGCAATGTCTGCAGTCCCCCGCAAAATCTGACTTTCCTCTTCTCCGGTTCCCGGCAGCACCTCATCCGCAGTTCCCGGAAGGATTTCCTCCTGATAACCTTCAGACTCCTGTGCCTCCACAGCTGTCTCCTGTCCTGTTCCCTGTACTGTATCTGCCAGAACTGCCCCCGGAGACTGCACTGCCAGCAGAATGGACATGGCTGACACTACAAGCTTTAATTTTTTTCTGTTCATGCTCTCATCCTTCCTCTATCTTTCCTGATACACATAAAAAAGAGCCCCCTCACCATTTTCCGGTAAAGGAACTCTGTTCTTTTGAATTATGAAATTTTAAAATGCATACAACAACAAAATCTCCTCCGCCCGGAAATATTTTTAAAATAATGGCAGATATTCTGACTTAGTCTCACCCTCGGAAACGCCTTCTCAAACTTCTTGTAAGTTCAATGGCAACTGTTTCTTCGTCAACATCACAGCAGAGGCAACTGTATCGGACTTCCACCGATTTCCCTTTTAACTCTGCATTTTCTGCGTGCAGAGACCATCATGTGTATGCAGTTATGAATCTATTACCATACTACACAAACAGGCAGAAAATGTCAAGGAATTTGTAAAAAACAGCAAAGTCCCGAAGAACTTTGCCGTTTTTGCTGTCCTTATTTCATCTGCTGTCTATTTTTCTTATAAACAGCTGTTCCAAAAGCTGCCGCGGATACTGCCAGCATGAGCAGCAGAACGCTGATTGGTGCTTCATCACCTGTCTTGGCACCTGTGCCTTTTAATGTACCGCTTCCACTGTTTCCGCTTCCATTGTTTCCACTTCCATTGCTGCCGTTATTTCCATGGTTTCCGGAACCATTGTTTCCGTTGGAGGCCGGTGTGTCAATGACTACGCCAAAGCTGTCTAAGCTCTTTACCTCTACCGAAACAGCTTCATCGGTTACCTTTCCGGTCAGTTTTTCCACTTTGGAATCGCTGCAGTGAAGTACAGTCAATTCTTTGCCATTATAATCCTTTCCTACCGGAATGGATAATACACACGCAGACGGAAGTTCGATTTCTTTTCCATTCTTTGTGAGTTTGATGTTGTACAGACGGAATACGGATTTGTCAGAAGCAATTTCTTTTCTCATCTTTTCTACGTCTGCATTGTCTTTTCCGATTGGAGTAACTGCCAGTTCCATATCAGAGGTCAGACCCTCTCCTTCCAGTTTCACGCCGTATTTTTCATTTACCAGCATTTTTACACTTTCCGGTTTGCCTGGGTTTGGGTTTGGATTCTGGTTGTTATCTTCCAGTTTCTTCAACTCTTCCTCTGCTTTTTCCAACTTGGCAAGAGTTTCTTTGCTTACCAGCTTCTTCTGAGCATCTGTCAAAGCGTCATAGGCTTTTCTGGCTGCTTCAATGGCTGCTTTGCTTTCCAGAGTAATCTTATCCCCGATAGCATCAATCTTACCTGCAGCTGCATCTGCTGCCGCCTGGTCTTTCTTCTGATTTTCTGCCTGCTCTTTCAGTTCTGCCAGTTTCTGCTCTGCAGTGGTGAGCTTTGCAAGATTGTCTTCTCCTACCAAATTCTTCTGAGCATCTGTCAAAGCATTATAAGCTGTTCTTGTTTCTGTAATAGCTTTTTCGCTTTCCAGGGTTACTTCTCCGATGGCGTTAATCTTTTCGATTACTGCATTGGCTTTTTCCTGGTCTGCAGCTGCCTGCTGTTTCAACACTTTCAGTTTTGCTTCTGCAGCTTTCAGTGTTTTAAGTTCCGTTTCGCTTATAAACTTTTTCTGCGCTTCTGTCAGCTTGTCATATGCAGCTCTGGCTTCTGTAATAGCCGCTTCGCTTTCCAGAGTGACCTCCCCGATGGCGTTAATCTTTTCGATTACTGCATTGGCTACCTTCTGGTCTTCCTCGGCCTGCTGTTTCAATTCTGCCAGTTTCTTCTCCGCATCTGTCAATTTTGCAAGATTTTCTGTTCCTACCAATTCTTTCTGTGCATCCGTCAGCTTATCATAAGCAGTTCTTGCCTCTGTAATAACTGCTTCGCTTTCCAGAGTGACCTCTCCG
Organism: Blautia sp. HCN-20427; assembly: GCF_037890365.1. Lineage (NCBI taxonomy): Bacteria > Bacillati > Bacillota > Clostridia > Lachnospirales > Lachnospiraceae > Blautia > Blautia sp. HCN-20427. The sequence continues at coordinate 116,542 of NZ_JBBKBX010000001.1, forward strand.
ATGGCGTTAATCTTTGCAATTACACTTTCGGCTGCCAGTTTATCCTGACTCATCTGCTCTTTTGCCTCTTCCATAGCCTTTTTCAGATTTTCCGTTGCTGTTTCAATTTCAGCTTTTGGAGTAATCACTGCGGAAACCAGTTCCACTGCTTTATCATAGGCCGCTTTCACTGCCGGTACAGCCATAAGCATGTCTCTGTCTTCATTGACTTCTGCCATAACTCTTGTGATTTCATCTTTATTGCAGATATCCAATACCGGATCCGTGTTTCCATACTCATATCCGGTCAGGTCTGTGCCGTATCCCCACAATGTGAACTGATATCTGAGTACATCTCCGTCTTTTGGTACATAGCTTGCCATTCCATAACCCACTTCCACGCCATTTACATGGTACATCCAGCCGGACATAAAGCTGTAGTCAAATTCACCAAGGGCATCTCCCTCCTGGGATTTTCCGTTTTCCAATGCTTCTTCGGTTGTCGGGCCTCCAAGTTTTTCGGAAATATAATCCGGTACTTTTACATGGTCTGAACCAAGATCTGCTCCCTTAATGGCTTCCAGATATGCTGCCGAACCGTCTTCTCCCACCCAGTTTTCTGCTCCAATGACTTTTTTCAGAATATCAACCGCATTATCACCTTTTTCAAACGGCACGATTACCGGCTCGTGGATGTAGCCCTGTCCGATAGTAAATCTCTCTACGGATACCACTACATGACCGTTTCCGGCTTCTTCCTCCAGTTTTTTCAGGTCTTCCTCGGCCTTTTCCAAAAGTTTAAGAACGTCTTCACTTATTAATTTCTTCTGGGAATCTGTCAGCTTGTCATAAGCAGCTCTGGCTTCTTCAATGTCGTTCTTACTTTCCAGTGTCACTTCTCCAATGGCCTTAATCTTTTCGATTACTGCATCAGCTGCTTTCTGGTCTGCCGCCTGCTCTTTCAACTCTGCCAGTTTCTTCTCTGCCTCTGTCAGTTTCCCATAGTTGGTTACTAACTTCTTCTGCGCTTCTGTCAGTTTGTCATAGGCAGTTCTGGCTGCTTTGATTGCCGCTTCGCTTTCCAGCGTTACTTCTCCGATGGCATCAATTTGTTTGATAACGGATTTTACTGCTGCGGTATCCTTATCCATCACATCTGTAAGGTCATACAAACGGTTTTCATTTTCTGCAAAGCGCCTGTACGCTTCCATTGCGTAAGTCACCTGCTGGGTAGCCATGCCATTGCCTTTCTGTCCCTGCTGCCACATAAAGCCGCTCTCTGCCTTGTAGCTGTCCAGATTTTTTACGATATTCTTATTTCCCGTTTTTGTGAATCCGTTGCTTTTGTCCAGAGGATCAATGCCTGCTGCGGTAAGGGCCGTAAGAACCTGTGCGGTTGTACAACTGTTTTCTTTTCCGCTATCCAGAAATCCTGCATTCTCTGTCATATTTTCTTTCATGTGTTCCAGAGCTTTGTCAAACGCTGTTTTCACTTCCGGATAAGAATCATTGTTCCTGTAAGGAGCCAGCGCCTGCAGCGCCATACCTGTCATATCAATACTGCTGAATTTGTTATTTGTCAGTCCGAAACCGCCTTCTTGGGTCTGGAAAGTAAGAATGTGCTGAATCAGCTTCTCTCTTGTCCATACTGCATCCTTTGGAATATCTGCATTCTGACAATCCAGTGCAATCAAAGCCCATATAGGGGCATTGGAGGTATCTTTGCCGATTTTCATCTTCAGTTCATCATTATAGAGCGCCTTCATCAGATTGACACCGTCAATATCTGTCAAATCTTTTCCCATAGCTGCCAAGGTAATGCTGACTCTTGCCACATCTGTGGCCCGAAGCTTTGTCAGCCCTGTTTTTAATTTTTCCGACACACTGGCATAATAAGCGTCCAGATTTTCCTGGCTGATGGTTCCGCCTGCACGAAGGGTTGTGAAAATATTCCATTCGTCTCCATATGCATTTACAGGCTCTTTCTGCAGATAATCCATGCCATGCTGTATATCCTCTTTCACCAAAGCCGTATAGTCTGTATCGTCGGGAACTATACCGCCCTTGCTGACCAACACAGTAAACTGTACAGGCTTGCAGTCTGCCGTAGCGTCCCAGGGTGTTCCTATTACCTGTACTTCTCCGGCTTTTTTTGCCTTAATGGTGTGTACGGTTTTTCTGGGTGCATTTACATTTCCAACGACTGTCTGCACTTCATCTGTAACTTCTACAATTCCTTCCTTGCTGTAAGACCAGTTAAATCTCTGCTCCGTAGCATTGGAAGGTGTTGGTGTAATTTGAACGCTTTTGGAACTGCCTTCTTCCAGTTCATAGGTATCCTTTTCTGATTCTGCCTTTTGCAGGGGGTATTTATATTTGAATTCCACACTAATGTCCTGAGAAATATCCTTATCTTCCTGGCTGTAAATATGGAATTTTGCCACGCCTGCCTTCTTTGGCACAATGCCGTTTCCGAAATATTCCATAAACTCTGCAATTTCCGGTGTCTTTGCCTCCCAGACAAGCTTCTGATTTGTGGCATTATACGGCGTAAAGCTGCAGTTATAATCATCCGGGTCATTTCCTTTGGTGATACCTACATAGTAACCGCCCAGAGGATTCCAGGAATCTATATACCAGACACTTGGAACAGTAACCTGAAAGTCTTCCAACGCTACGTTTTTGGAGATGACCTTAAACTCTTTGGAAAGGCGTTGTTTATCTTCCCCCATGCCAAGCTTGAAAACAGCCTCTCCTTCGCTTTCCATGGTGAATTTGCTGCCCTCAGCATGATTCTGGATAATGCCGGGGCCGCTGATATTCTCATGATACATAGCGGCGACGGGAACCTTCTTAAATTCGTCTGAGCCTTTGACTCTGGCCTTTAAATAGGCAACTCCGCTGTCTGTTCCGTGCATTTCGTAAGGTTTGTCCAAAGATACTTCCTGGTCTCCTACGAAAACCTTCAGCTCTTCCACATTACTGGAAACATTGTTGATTTTAAATCTCTGGAAGACTTCTCCCATGTTGTCTGCGTTGCAGACATAACCTTCCACAACCCGGAGGTCTGCCGGCTGATACCGTCCGCTGGCATTTACCCAATAGTGTTCGGTATATTCTATATCCGATGTATACACTTTTGCGGATACATTCCAGTCTGGCCGTTTGTCTGTGCCTGCCAGAACAAAAGTACCTTCGTCCATGGCATTTAAAGTAAAGGTGTTGTTTTCATCCATTTCCTGTATTCTTCCGTCATCATATTGGAAGTATACATAGGGCTTTTCTTCTGCGGCCTGGTCTTCCGTGGTTTCTGCCTCTCCCGGCACCATTTCAGGAACCGAAATCTGCTCTGTTTCACCCGCTTCCGGCTGCACCGCTTCTTCCGGCTCCTGAATTTCTGACTCTTGATTTTCCGACTCCTGGTAATGTTCCGTACTTTCCACGTTTTCTGCCTGCTGCTCATAAGCAGTGCTTTCTTCTGCTGCGGGCAATGTGTCTGCCTGCACCGGCACAGTAATACCCGATACCATGAGAACCATGGCCAGAACAATACTGAGCATTCGGCTGCCCGCACGTCGTTTCTTGTGTTTCATATGTTTTCTCCTTTTCTTTTTATTCTGCATAATTGTCCTATGTTTGTTTTGAGGAAATTTTACATGCAAAAAAGGCTCTCTCATCTTTACCAGACAAAAGAGCCTCTATTATCACTTTACCATATTAAATTTTCATATTGTAAAACCGCAAAACATCCTCAGCCCGGAAACACGAAACGTTTATAACGGCAAGTCTTCTGACTCAACTTCTTCCGCAGAAATACCTTCTCGGGTTTTCCCCAATGGTACTATTTCCTTGTCCATTTCACAGTAGAGGTGACTGTATCCGATTTACACGGATTTCCTTTTTAACTCCGGACATATAACACATCCGGTGACCGTTATTATTATGCAGTTATACCTTTCTTTCTACTCTATACTACACAATGTTAGTCAAAGTGTCAATGCATTTCTGCGAATTTGTCTTCCAGAAATTCCAAAAACTGTTTTGTGCAGATTCCAGGCTCTGTATCCGCCCGTCTGACGTAGCCGCAGGAAATATCTGCCCCACAGTCCTCCAGTTCCAGCTTATGGAGCCTGCTTTTCTTGTCACAGCACAAATCAAATCCGGTGCTGATATTTCCCAGCTCTGTTTTTAAAAGCAGCTGCTTCATAGCATGGGCGCTGTTCACCAGAACACCGTTTACCGCTTTTGCCCCATCCGGTATCTCGCCTTTTAAATGACGGGAATTGAGATTGTAAAAAGAAGGGATTTCCTCTGCCATATTCTGCACCAGGGAAATCTTCTGCAGGTCTGCTTTTTTTATGGTTTTCTGTTCATAATACGGACTTTTCGGCCCCACATAAAGAGCCAGCTTTGTTTCCCTCAGCAGGTGAAATTCCAGCCTCATCTTTTTCAAAAGTCGCTCTGAGGCCTTTTTCTGATGCGAGGAAATGAATACAAGACCTACCTGTGCCTGGCGGTGGGCCGTGCGGTGAATGACCTTATCCAAAGCTCCTTCCCAGTACCCTGCCTGCATTCCTTCCGCTTTTGCATAAAAGGAAGCAAAGATTCCGGCGAAACAACTGCTTGGCATGGCAGCTACTAAAAGAGGCTCCTTCTTTTCCAGGTTTTTCACATCCTGAATCGTCTGCAGGCTTTTGAGAATCTCTCTTACCTGTTCGTAAACCAGTTCCCCTTCTTTTGTCATCACCACGCCTTTTTTGCTCCGTTTCAGCAGAGGAACCCCCAGACTGGACTCCAGTTTCTGAATGGTCATGCTTACATGGGGCTGGGTCGTGTACAAAAGTTCTGCGGCTTTGCTCAAAGACCCTGCCTCTGCGCTTACCACAAAATACTGCAGTTGTTTCATCTCCATATCTTTTTCTTCCTCTCTTACAACCGGTGGCATGCAGCCAGATGCCCCGGGGCAATTTCTTTCAATTTAGGTTTTTCTTCCCTGCACGTTTCCGTCCCGTATCTGCAGCGGCTCCAAAAAGGACAGCCCTTTGGCAAATCACAGGGACTGGGCACTTCTCCCTTCAGACCTTCTATCTCTTTTCGTCTGTCATCCCGGACGGAGAAAAGAGCCTGCAGCAAAGCCTGTGTGTAGGGATGTGCTCCATGACTTCCAACCTGCTCCCCCGGAAGCAACTCTACCACATGGCCCAGATACATCACCGCAATCTGATGGGCAAAGGACTGAATCAGAGCAATGTCATGGCAGATAAAGACCATACTGATATGCTTTTCCTTCTGAAGTCTTACCAGCAATTCAATCACTGTCTTCTGTACCGAAACGTCCAGCGCTGACGTGGCTTCATCACAAATGAGAATTTCCGGTTCCAGGGAAAGGGCTCTGGCAATGCCGATTCTCTGCCGCTGTCCGCCGCTCATACTATGGGGATACCGCCAGAGAAGGTCTTCCGGCAGTTCCACCATACGCAGAAGTTCTTTTGCCTTCGCCTCTTTTTCCCCTTTTTTCAGTCTCTTATAATTTTCCAACGGCTCGGTGAGAATGTCAATGACTTTTCGTTTGGGATGAAAGGACGCCAGCGGGTCCTGAAATACCATCTGCATCTTCTGCCGGTTCAGCCATTTCTCTTTTGCAGTCATTTCAGCCAGATTCTTTCCGTGAAAAAGGATTTCTCCTCTATCCGGCTGCTCCAGCTGCATCAGCATCCGCACCAGAGTCGATTTTCCGCAGCCGCTTTCCCCTACGATTCCCAGGGTCTTTCCTCTGTAAACTTCCAGACTGATGTCATTACAGGCTGTCAGCACTTTTTTCTTTGGCGCCGGAAACTGCCGCACCAGATGATTTGCCTGCAAAATACATTCTCTTTTCTCAAACAAAACGCGCTCCCTCCATTTCCGGTACTGCTGCCAAAAGCTTTCTGGTATAATCGCTTTTTGGATTGTGCAGCACTTCTTCTGTACTTCCCTGGTCTAGCACCTTTCCGTTCTGCATAATCAGCAGTTTATCTGCCATATAGGCCGCTACACCCAGATTATGCGTCACCATGATAATTCCTGTCTGATAATCCCTTCGAAGTTCCATCATCTGGCGGACAATCTGCGCCTGAGTCGTCACATCCAGCGCGCTGGTGGGCTCGTCTGCCAGCAAAAGCCGGGGCTGAAAGGTCATAGCCATGGCAATTCCCACCCTCTGCCGCATACCGCCGCTTAGCTGATGAGGATAGCTTTTCATCACAGCTTCTCCGTCAGGCAGATGCATTTTTTTCAGCATCTGAACAGCCCGGTTCCATGCTTCCTGTTTGGAAGCCCTACTGTGGGTACAGATATATTCCACATACTGACTGCCGATTTTCCGGATGGGATTTAAGGTTCCCCCGCAGTCCTGAAAAATCATGGAAATCTTCGTGCCTCTTAAGGTTCTCCATTCTTTTGGGGATTTTTCCGTCAGGGATTCGCCAAGGAACAGGATTTCACCCTCTGTAATTTTCCCGCCGCCTGCCAAAGCGCCCAAAATAGCCCGGATAACCGTGGTCTTTCCACTGCCGCTTTCTCCTGCAATACTGATGATTTCCCCTTTTTTCATAGAAAGGTTAAAATGCTCCAGCACAGGCGGCTGTCCTTCGTATTGAATCGTCAAATCTCTTATTTCCAGCATAATCTGCCTCTCTATTCTGCAAATGCAATGTCCTTTGTCAGCCAGTAATAGTCCATGGGATACAGGGTGGCTCCCTGCACCTCTTTGGAGGAAAACAGGTATGTAGTTTCATAGCCAAAAAAGACGGTTGCCGCATCATCCATAATCAGCTGCTGTATCTGAATAATCAAAGCTTTTCGTTTCTCTGGGTCAAATTCCTGCGCCAGCTGGTCTAAAAGCTTATCTGCCTCTTCGTTCTTATAGCCCGTCTGGTTCGACGCGGAAGTGCTGTACCAGTTTTCTCGGAGATACTTTTCCGGGTCTCCTGTATTTGCCACCAGAACATTCCAGATAAGCAAATCAAACTCCCCTGCATCCCGCATATCCAGCAGGGTTTCATAGCTTACGGTATTGAGTTTTACGTTGATGCCAATGTCCTTTAAGCTGGACTGGGCTGCCTGTGCATACACATTCAACTCTTCCCGGCTGGTATAAATAACGAAATTCAATTCCAGTTTTTCTCCGGATGGCTGCTCTACAAAGCCGTCCCCATCCTTGTCTATATATCCTGCCTCTTTTAGCAGAGCCTTTGCGCCTTCCGGGTCATAGGCATTTTCGTCCTGAAGCTGGTCAAAGCCAAAGTCCAACGTTGGAGGAACCGGCGCTTTTCCCGGTGTTGCGCCCCCTTCCAGCAGTGTGCTGCAGTAGGTTTCCCGGTCCAATCCCCGAATGATAGCCTGTCTTAACGCTTTGTCCTTTAAAACGCCGTTCTGATTCATAAAGGCGTAGGTGGAGCGCAGGGATTCCAGCTCCTGCACCTGAATACTGTCATCGTTTTCAAAATCTGCCAGGTTTTCCGTTTTCAAATTGTAGGCAATCTGGATTTCCCCTGTCTGCAAAGCCATGGAACGGGTGGTCTGGTCGTCGATACATTTTAATACCACCTTTTCAAGGGGTACCTCCCCACCCCAGTAATATTCATTTTTCACTACCACGCAGGAATCCGTGGGGCTAAAGGATTCCACCGCATAAGGTCCTGTGCAGATAGGACCGGACATGGCAAAGGACTCCGTATCCGCATTGGCATCCACAATGAGAAACAGCGGATCCGCAAGGCTGCCCGGAAGGACTGCCACCGGTTCTTTGGTGGTGATTTTCAGATTCTGTCCCTCTGTTTCTATGGAGGCAGGCGCGAAAAAGGTTTCCGCACGGTCGCTTAGAGAAAAGGTTCTCTCCAGAGAGGCTTTTACCAGCTCCGGTGTCATTTCTTCTCCATTTGAAAACTTCACGCCCTCACGGATTTTAAAAGTCCAGGTCAGCTTGTCCTGGCTATTTTCCCAGCTTTCTGCCAGACAGGGTACAATCTCTCCCTTTTCATCAAATTTTACCAGTGTTTCACCGATTCCATACCGGGATACCACCCAGCTGAAATACTGCTCTGTCGGTTCCAGTGTATCTGCAAAGCTGGTTACACCAATGGTCAGTTCCTGCTTTTCCTGTGCAGAAGAGGAGGAGGCACTGCCTTCTGATTTTTCTCCGTTTCCACTCCCGCATCCGGTCAGCAGAGACGCCGCCATACTTCCTGCCAACAGAGTGCTGCATATTCTTCTTACCCATTTCTTTTTCATTACGCTCTCCTTTTCTTTTCCTGTCTGGGGTCTAAAATATCACGGATACTGTCTCCCAGCATATTAAACACAACAACCACAATGACGATGGCAATTCCCGGATACAACATCAGCCAGGGAGCCTTGGTCAGATAAGTTCTGCCCTCGTTGAGCATAAGCCCCCACTCGGGAACCGGAGCCTGGGCGCCGAATCCCAGAAAGGACAGGGACGCCAGTTCCAACATCATGGTTCCGATATCTGTTGCCGCAGTCACCACCATGGTGGTAATCATATTGGGCAAAATGTAGTTCAGAATGATTTTATGATTTCGGGTTCCTGTTACTACGGCTGCCTCAATGTAAAGATTTTTCTTTATTTTCAGCACCATACTTCGAGCCAGTCTGGCATACTTTGTCCAGCTCACTGCCGAAATGGCAAGGACGGCATTGACCATACTGGGTCCTAAAAGACCTGCAATGGCAATAGCCAGCACCAGTCCGGGAAAGGAAATCATCATATCTGCAATCCTCATAATCACGGCATCCACAAACCCGCCGAAATATCCGGCCAGAATTCCCAGCGCAGTTCCCACCACAAAAATCACGACAACCAGACAAAGGGTCATGACCAGAGAAGAACGGGTGCCGTAGATAACTCTGGAAAGCACATCTCTTCCCAGCTTATCCGTACCGCAGAGATATTCTCCTCCCGGCGCCTGCAAAGAATGGCTCATCACCGCCTCGTAGGGATCTTTGGGAGCAATCCACGGTGCAAATACGGCAATGGCGGCAATCCCCAGAGCCAGTGTGAGAAAAAGTGTAAACTGCCTGTTTGTCTTCAAAAATTTCCAAATTTTCACTTACCGCTCCTCCTTCAGTCTTGGGTCCAGCCGTTCATAGGAAAGGTCTACCAAAAGATTAATGCCCATGTAGAGCAGGGCAATCCACAAAACATAGCCCTGCACCAAAGGATAATCCCTGCAGGAAATGGCTTTTACCGCCATGCTTCCAAGCCCCGGCCAGTTATAAATAATTTCCACCACTGCCGTTCCGCCCAGCAGACTGCCCAGGGAAAGCCCCAAAAGCGTTACCAGAGGAAGCGTAGCATTGGGAAGCACATGTTTCCACAAAATCTTTTTCTCTGAAAGTCCCCTCATATGGGCCCCTGTAACGTAATCCTGCTGCAGCTCTTCCAGCACGGCAATCCGCACCTGTCTGGTGTATTTGGCAGACATGGCAATAGCCAGGGTAACAGCCGGCAACACCAGGGATTTAAAATCGGTACTTCCCCCGGACACGGTCACCCACCGAAGCTGCACCCCGAAAATACTGAGCAGAATCAGACCAATCCAGAAATTGGGAACCGAAACGCCGAAAAAAGTCAGGCCCCGCACCAGATAGTCCGGCCAGCGGTTGTGATAAACTGCTGACAATATTCCCAGTGGTATGGAAAACAATATCATAATAAGCAGAGATGCCAGTGCCAGCTTGAGGGTAGGAAAAAAGCAGGATACCAGTTTTTCCACCACCGGAACCTTCATGGAATAGGATTTTCCCATATCACCGGTCAGCACCCCTTTTAACCAGTTTCCGTACTGCACCAGAAAAGGCTTGTCCAGCCCCAGTTCTGCCCTGGTCTGCTCCAAAAGCTCCGGTGTGGGAATATTTCCACATTCGGTAAGCATAATTTCCGCCGGGTCACCAGGGGACAAATAGGTCAGGCCAAAGGTAAAAAAGCTGATTCCAAAAAGCACAATTACGATTTGCAAAAGCCGCCTGCCCAGGTTTTCTTTCTTCAAAATCTTCCACCTCCTGTTTTTATAACGGCAAAAAGACAATCTGATATATGCATATACAGACTGTCTCTACTCATAAAATTCGATATTGTTATTTATACCTAACCGTATTTTAAGAGTTCTCATCAGCCGTGAGAAACTTCCCAAAGATATAAGCAGTTCTCCTGACTTCAACTCACCGCTTCTACAGCACCTTCCCAAAGCTTTCCTTCAGTGGCATACGCTGCAAAAACTCCTTGTTACAGTGGCGGGACCGTACCGGACTTACACCGGTTTCTCTATGAATGCTTACGCAACTTATATCCTGTTATGATTTCTGCCCCTAATTATACTGGAAGATTTTGAAAATTCAACACTTTATGTATCACAATTTGTTATGGATACACTTTTTAAGTCTTCTTTCACTCTGTGTCATCTCGTCCTCTCCTTTCTACAGCTTTAACCGGACATCTGCGGTAACAGTTTCCGCAGTGCAGACAATTTTGCTGCCTGATAACCCCGGCAGCGACGTCAATACACTGCTGGGGACAAGTCTGACTGCACACACCGCAGTGAATACATTTCCGGGTAATCACATACCCCTCCTGCTTCCGGCTGGCTTCTCCGAAAGAAAAGTCAAAGCGCTCTATGGGCTTTTTTGACAAATCAAACCATTCCCCCCGGCCCTTGTAAATCTGGAAAACGATCAAAGCTTCTCTCGACTGTCTTGTGGGATAAATTTCATACATATAAGCATTTTTCTGAAACAAGTCTTCCACTCTGCCGCTGCCCAATTCTTTTGCCTCTCCCTGTACGGAAACCGCTATACTGGAAAGGGTATCTTTTCCCCGGAGGGCGGTAAACGCAATATGTCTGTTGGCTTTCAGGCGACTGTAGAACTGCTTTCCTCTGGCCGTCAGAAAATACAGACTGCTTTCATCTCCATCCATCATATCAATGGCGCAGGTGACGGGATAGCCTTTTTCATCCACTGTGGAAAACACCACAGTATGCAGTTCCTTCACAATATACTTCAAATATTCCTGTGCAGTCATAAAAATCCCCCGTTTCTCTTATAAAATATCCTTAAAATGTATAGGTTCTCGGCGGGTTACCGGAGAAATCTGCAAGAACCGCTTTTGCTTCTGCCAAATAAAACACTTCAAAAATCGGATTGTCTGCGGTTTCGTACTGTCCCTTTACAATAGGATTCTCCATGCAGGCTTCTTTTACCTCCCGATTATCCTCAAAAACAGCTTTTCCGTTCAATCGAATCCAGGTATAATCCGGGCTGGATACGGTCACTTCCACATAGGGATTCTCTTTCATATCCTTAAAAACATCCTTGGTGTGATTGGTGCAAAACCATAATTTCCCCTCTTTTTCAAAGCAGAACATAAAAGGACGGCATTTTGCCTTTCCGTCACGTCCAATGGTTGCAAGATACTGTACCGGGTTTTCCTGTAAAAATTTTACGACTTCATTCATGATGTTATGCTCCTTTTTCATTTGTTTGTTGTAATAATCTTATTTACAACTACAGTATAACCCCCTCTTAATTGTAATGTCAATAGTTACAACCATATTTTTTTTCATTTTGCCATAAAAAATTCCCTTCCAAGCAAATCGTTTTCCTTTTTCAACATTTGCTTAAAAGGGAGCATGTCCTCTGACAGGCACTGTCTTTCTCTATTCTGTTTCTTTTGCCATACAGGTTCTGGCATCTTTTACCACATCTGCCAGCGTCATTTTTTCAAGTTCTCTCTCTAACGCATTCTGTACCTGGATAAGTCTGCCATCCAGCACCTGATGAATGTTTCTTCCCACCGGACACAGGGGATTGGGACTTTCATGAAAATGAAAAAGACCCTCTTTTTCCACACATTCTACCGCACGATAAATATCCAGAAAGCTGATTTCTTCCAGCTTTCCCACAATCGACGCGCCTCCGCTTCCCCTCTGTACCTCCACAATTCCGGCGGCTTTCAGCTGGGACAGAATTTTTCGGATAATCACCGGATTCACATGCACACTGGCCGCCAGAAATTCACTGGTGAGTTTGTATTTCCCCTGAAACGTATCTATACAAAGCAATATGTGTACGGCAATGGTAAAACGGCTTGAAATCTGCATACAGATTCCCCCTTTTCTCTTTTTCTGATTCGTTGTACTAAATTATAAAACGGCCTTGCTGTCATGTCAATGAACGAAACAGAAGGAACCGCTTTGACACAGTTCCTTCTGCTTTTTCTGTATGCTTATTTCATCAAATATACATCTGCATAATTTACGCCCAGGGCATTGGCTCTGTCATGGTCACTGACATAGACGTCAATGCGGTTGCCCTTAATTGCACCGCCGCAGTCCTCTGCAGTAAATACATGGCCATTAATAATGACTTTGGTTCCGTATGGAATCACACTTGGGTCTACAGCAATTGTCTGTCCCTCTACAACCGGTGTGCCTGTTGCGGTAATACCGGTTTCCACGTCACAGCAAATCTCGCAGGAGCAGTAGTAAGTCAGTTTAAAGTTTCCTAACAACTCGCCGTACATATCTTCTGTAGCATTGACTTCTGCAATATCACTGCTGCCGTATACGGTTCTGGTATCGTCCAGAATTCTGGTGGCCCATACTGCGCAGTTGGAATTTACATCATCGGACACAATACCATAGTTCGTTCCCTTTGCTTCAATGGTCTTGCCATTTCCTGCATACATGACCACATGGAAAATATATCCGTCCTTAGCATAGAAAATCAAATCTCCCGGCTGCGCATCTTCTACGGCAATTTTGGTACCGTACTGAGCCTGGTCTTCTGCCACTCTGGGCAGGTCATAGCCGTACTGCTTGTAAATACTCTGTACAAAACCGGAGCAGTCTGCACCGTCTGTCAGACTGGTACCGCCCCATACATAAGGATTTCCGATAAACTGAGAAGCAAATTCCACGATGGAGTTTCGCACTTCTCCCCCCGGAATACCGGACTTAATGGATGTCAGTGTATAATAGCGGGCCTGGTTTTCATCCTGCTCAATCTGAGACTCCGCTGTCGTGTAAGTCTCTTCACCTTTCTGCTCTACTTCTGTCTTAACCGTATCTGCCATGTTGAGGTATTCACAGCTTACAAATCCCCGGACATCTCCGGACTCTATGTAAATCCAATCCTGGTCCTTGTCCGCAATGACATACACCAGACTTCCTCTGGTAAGCGTTGCCACAATACGGCTGTCTGTGCCTTTTCCCTCTCTTACATTAAGGAGACTTGCTGTGGTCAGCGCATAATCTTTCTGTACAACCGTCTGATTTACCGTAGCTCTCAGATGCAGAAAAGCTTTGTTTTCCAGATAAGGCACCAGTTCCTTTGCGACCGGAGCTGTTCCCTCAATTCCCGTATAAGTTTTCTTTTCTTTCTCTGCTTTTTCTTTGGCTTTCTTCTGGTATTTTTCCAGAATCTTCTGCGCGTCCTCGCCTGTCGTCACGGTGTCTGCCTTTACAAATCCTCTGACTTTGCCGGATTCCACATATAACCAGCCGTCTTCTTCCTCTTTGAGAATATAGCACACGCCTTCCTTGTCCAAAGTTCCCACACTGCGGGATTCCTGATTCATTTCCTCTTTGATTTCCAGACTATCTTTTGCAAAAGCGTATTTTCTGGCCACGGTCCAGAAGCGGAAGTCCTCTACCAGCTGGGGAACTTCATATATCTGCTGATCCGCCACCAGTTCCTCATTGGTAGACGGTGCAGAAGTGTCATCTGCTGCAATCTGCGGAGAACCGTTTTCCAACAAAATCACATAACCGTTTGCATCCAACACATAATGATAACCTTCCGGCAGCTGATAGCCCGTTCTCTGCTCATATGTTTCCGGGGTCTCTTGCTGCGGAACTTCCGGCTGGTCTGCTTCCACCTTAGGAGAACCGTCTTCCAATAATATCACAAAGCCGTTTGCATCCAACACATAGTGATGACCTTCCGGCAGCTGATAGCCTGTTCTCTGCTCATATGCTTCCGGGGTCTCTTGCTGCGGAACTTCCGGCTGGTCTGCCTCCACCTTAGGAGAACCGTCTTCCAGTAATATCACAAAGCCATTTGCGTCCAATACATAATGATGACCTCCCGGCAGCTGGTAGCCCGTTCTCTGCTCATATGCTTCCGGGGTCTCTTGCTGCGGAACCTCCGGGGTTTCCGGAGTCTCTGGTGTCTCTGGGGTTTCCGGCTGCTCCGGGGTTTCTGTATCTGTACCGCTATTCTCACCTTCCGGTGTTTCCGGCGTCTGTTCCGTCTGATTCTCTTGTGGAGCTTCCGGTTGTTCCGGGGTCTCTGCTTCTAAATGGCTGTTGCCCTCTGTCTGTACCTGCACCTCTGCTGCATATACATTGGCAGGAACCGCCAGCGTAAATGCCATGGATAGGGCAAGCACTCTCTTTAGTTCTTTCAATTTCAATCTTTTTTCCTCCAAGTATCTCAGGATAACTATCTTTGTCTGCCTTTTTCAGTTTAACGCAACTAATTCATAAAAACAACCCTTCTTTAGAAAAAAAAGGAATTTTTTTGTTTTTTCATTGTATAAAACGACGAAGAAAAACCTTTCCTTACACTTTATTTTATCGTTTCTTTATAGTATTTCCTTCTATCCGGTTTCTTTGTTCGCATTTTCATACCGCACTTCCCGCCCCAGAAAAAACAGAGCCAGCAGGTTTGGAACAGCCATCATACCATTTAAGGCATCCGATAGTTCCCATATCATCTGGGGCGCCAGTATGCACCCCGGCAGGGTCACCAGAATGTAAACCAGCCGGTACAGGGCCACCCCTTTTTCCTTCCCCAGGTACTCTGCCGTCTGTTCCCCAAAGCAGGACCAGCCCAGAATGGTAGCAAGAGCAAAAAGTGCCGTAGCTGCTGCCAGAAACTGCCGCCCCCAGGGAAGTACTGTGGCAAAAGCCATTCCTGTCAGCGTAGTTCCGTCTGTGATAGGCCCGCCGGTCTGTATCCGGGACAGAAATCCCTGGGGTTCATACACACCGCTGACCAAAAGTACCAACGCTGTCACCGTACAAACTACCATGGTGTCAATAAAAATCTCTGCCATCCCCCACATCCCCTGCACCTGGGGCGACGATACCTGCGTATTGGCATGGGCCAGAACAGAAGAGCCAAGCCCCGCCTCATTGGAGAAAATTCCCCTGGCAATTCCCATGCGGACAGCCTGCCCCATGCCATATCCGGCAATCCCGCCTGCCGCCGCCTGCACCCGGAACGCCTCTGTAACTATAAGCCGAAACGCCTCTGGAATCCGCTCCCGGTAAACAAAAAGCACCACCAGCGCTCCGCCCAGATAGGCCGCTGCCATAAGCGGAACCAGCTTTTCCGTAAAAGCCGCAATTCTCTTCACTCCGCCGGTAAGGGCCACGGCAACCAACACCATACAGATACATCCGGATACAAAGGGAGGAATGTGAAAAGCCTCCCAAAGCCCCTGAGCCATAGAATTTCCCTGTACCATGTTCCCCATGCCAAAAGACGCCCCCAGACAGCAGACAGCAAAAACCACAGCCAGCGGCCGGCACTGTAATCCACGTTCCATATAAACCATGGCGCCGCCCTTCCAGCGTCCCTTTTCGTCTCTGTAGCGGTATTTTATTCCAAGAAAATTTTCCGCATAACTGGTCATCATACCAAAAAAAGCCGAAACCCAAAGCCAGAAAATCGCTCCCGGCCCGCCAAACATCAGCGCTGTTGCCACTCCCGTAATGTTTCCCGTTCCCAAAGTGGCCGCCAGTGCCGTACAGAAAGACTGAAACTGCGAAATAGAGTGTTCCTCTCTTCTTTCTGATTCCTCCTGTTTCTTCAGAGAACCCAGTGTGCTTTTCAGCCAAAAAGGCAGTTTCCGAAGCTGAAAAAAACGGGACTGCAGGGTAAAACGGATACCTGCTGCCAGAAAAAACACCAGCATTCCAGGTCCCCATACAAACCGCTGCAGTCCGTGAACAAATTCCTGCATATCAAAAGACTGTCCTTGTTCCGTTTTTAAAGCCTATGCAAAAACCAGCAAAAACATGCCCTTTTTCACAAGGACTGTCTGATTCTCCTCTTTCTGAAATACAAGAACACAGCCATACAGATAACCGATGACAAAAGCGAGCCCGCCGGCGCCGCCAATCCCATAGGGTACAGGGTATCCGGAAAATATACTGCCGCCAGATAAGCCCCCGGAACCCGCACAGCAGCCATGGAAATCAAATTGTGCAGAAAAGAAACCGTAGATTTTCCGTAAGCACAGAAATAACCGCTGAAGCAGAAATGCACCCCCGCAATGGCACAGTCCAGTGCATAAGCCTTCAAATACTGGCTTCCCATAAAAATAATATCTTTTTCTTTAGAGAACAAGCCTAATATCATCTCCGGCGCCAGATTGCAGGCCAAGGCTGCCACAATCCCAAAGGACACGGAAATCAAAAGCCCATATCCCAGGGTTTTCTCTGCCCTCTCATGTTTTCCTGCACCTACATTCTGTGCTGCAATAGCCGAAATGGACGACAGCATGGCAGAGGGAACCAGAAAAAGAAAACTGATAACCTTTTCCACAATCCCCACGCCTGCCGCTGCCACAACGCCTCTCTGATTTGCTATGACCGTAATTAAGATAAAAGAAATCTGGATAAATCCGTCCTGGCAGGCCACAGGCACACCAATTTTCAGAATTTTCCTCAGGGTTTCTCTTTCCGGTCTCAAATCTCTTCCTGTCAGATACAAGGCAAATTCTTTTTTCTTCCGAATGACCGCAAATGCCATTATCACACTGGCCGTCTGGGAAAGTACTGTCCCCAGAGCCGCCCCTGTCGCCGCCATCTGAAATCCTCCGATAAAAAGGAAATCCAGCAGAATATTCAGCACGCAGGCCGCTGCCACAAAGTACATGGGACTTTTGGAATCCCCCATGCCTCTGAAAATACAGCTTAAAATATTGTAGGCAGTAATAAAGGGAATCCCGCAGAAGCAAATGGTCAGATAGCTTTTCGTCTGTGCCAACGCTTCTTTCGGCACAGCCACCCACTCCATAATCTGATCTGTGCCAAGCAGTAAAAGCCCTGTAAACACCACAGATACCGCCAGAAACAAAACCACCGTATTTCCCACAATTTTCCCGGCCTTTTCCTGATTCTTCTCTCCCACAGCCTGTCCCAGAAGCACTGTGGTTCCCATAGCCAGCCCCACTACCACCACGGCAAGCATATGCATCACCTGGCTGCCTATGGAAACAGCGGAAATAGCCGCCGCTTTGTTATACTGCCCTGTCACATACAAATCTGCCATACCGTAAAAGGTCTGCAAAAAACAACTGAGCAGATACGGCATGGAAAAAGCCATAAGTGCTTTCAAAACACTTCCTTTTGTAAAATTCTTTTGCATATTTTTCTCCTGATAAAAACGGTACAGCCCCCTATCCGGGCCATACCGTTTTCTCTTTTCTGCCCAAATGGCAGAACCTCTGCATATTCTATTCTGGAGTTTTTATCTTCTTATTCAAATGCTTTTCCAACAGAACCGAAGAGTTCCATTTTCTCTTTGATTGTATCACAGATAGCGTCAAAACCAGGTTTTAATAATTTACGAGGGTCATATCCTTTTCCTTCGTTGTCTTTGCCTGCTTCGATGTATTTTCTGGTAGCTTCTGCGAAAGATAACTGGCATTCTGTGTTTACATTGATTTTAGATACGCCTAAATCAATCGCTTTTTTAATCATGTCAGCCGGGATACCTGTACCGCCGTGCAGAACTAATGGCATTTCACCTGTTAATTTCTGAATGTCATCCAGAACGTCAAAGCGAAGTCCGCCCCAGTTTTCCGGATATTTTCCGTGGATATTTCCGATTCCTGCTGCCAGCATGTCTACGCCCAGGTCTGCAATCATTTTACATTCCTTCGGGTCTGCGCATTCGCCCATACCTACAACACCGTCTTCTTCTCCGCCGATAGAACCAACTTCTGCTTCCAGAGAAAGTCCGAGGCCTTTGCATACGCCAGCCAGTTCTTTTGTCTTTTCTACATTTTCTTCGATTGGGTAGTGAGAACCGTCGAACATAATAGAAGAAAATCCTGCTTTGATGCATTTGTAGCATCCGTCATATGTACCGTGGTCTAAGTGCAGAGCAACCGGAACTGTGATGTTCAGTTCTTCCATCATGGCTTTTACCATGTCGGCTACGGTCTTA
This sequence comes from Blautia sp. HCN-20427, assembly GCF_037890365.1. Lineage (NCBI taxonomy): Bacteria > Bacillati > Bacillota > Clostridia > Lachnospirales > Lachnospiraceae > Blautia > Blautia sp. HCN-20427. Next base: position 134,764 of record NZ_JBBKBX010000001.1, read on the forward strand.
AAACCACACATATATTTTCCTGCACCTTCGGAAACACCTAAGATGATTGGGGATTTACATTCTTCTGCTGTTAAAAGAGCTGCTTTTGTCCACTCCATGTTGTTGATGTTAAACTGTCCTACTGCGTAGTGTCCTGCTTTTGCTTTTTTCAACATTTCTGCTGCTGATACTAACATAATTCATGACCTCCATTTATTTAATGTGCTGAAACCATTATAACACATTTTCCTTTTCAGGCAAGCATTTCTTAATGCAATTTCATAGATTCCATGCTATAATGAAAAAGCACCAAAGTATAAAATTTGTAAATAAGAAAACACAGGAAAGGATTTTATATATGAACAGAAAAAATTTAATTGTAGGACAGTCCGGCGGACCTACCGCAGTCATTAACAGCAGCCTTTACGGCGTGGTATCAGAAGCCATGCGGCAGGAATCCATCGGGCGTGTTTACGGAATGTTAAACGGCATCGAAGGTTTTCTGACAGGTCGTTTTCTGGATTTCAAAGAGGCCCTTGGCGCCGATGAACTGGAAAAACTGAAAACCACACCCGGAGCTTATCTCGGCTCCTGCCGCTACAAGCTTCCCGAAGATTTAAATGACCCGGTATACCCTCTCCTCTTCCGGAAATTTGAAGAGCTTGAGATTGGGTATTTTTTCTATATCGGCGGCAATGACTCCATGGATACGGTGAACAAACTGTCCCGGTATGCAGCAAAGACAGGCAGCAACATCCGCGTCATCGGGGAACCGAAAACCATAGACAATGACCTGGTGCTGACAGACCACACACCGGGCTTCGGAAGCGCGGCACGTTATGTAGCATCTACCGTACGGGAAATCACCGTAGATGCCAACGTCTACGAGACAAAATCTGTCACTATTATTGAAATTATGGGACGCCACGCCGGCTGGCTTACCGCAGCAGGGGCACTGGCCAGAAAACATGCAAACGACAATCCCCTTCTTATCTATCTTCCGGAAACTGCTTTTGACCAGGAAGCTTTTCTTGCAAAAATAGAAGCAGCTTTTGAGAAGAACCCCAACGTAGTTGTCTGTGTATCAGAAGGTATTCATGACAAAGACGGCACTTTTATCTGTGAATACGACAACAGCGTAGGCACAGACTCTTTCGGTCACAAAATGCTGGCCGGCTGCGGCAAATACCTGGAAAACCTGGTAAGAAACCGCTTAAATGTGAAAGCCCGCTCCGTCGAATTAAACGTAAGCCAGCGCTGCTCCGCTTCCATGATGTCCGCTACAGACCAGAAAGAAGCTGTTCTGGCCGGTGCCTTTGGCGTAAAAGCTGCCTTAAAAGGTGAAACAGGAAAAATGGTTTCCTATGTGCGTACCTCCAATCTTCCTTATCGTATGACGCTGGGGCTGGAAGATGTAAACGAAATCTGCAACAAAGAAAAAACTGTGCCTTTGGAATGGATTTCCCAAGATGGTTCTGATGTCACAGAAGATTTCTTCGCCTATGCCCTTCCGTTGATTCAGGGCGCAGTAGAAATCCCACTGGGTTCTGACGGTCTTCCGGATTTTATATCCAGAAAATAGACACTATATTTTTTATTCGAAAGGGGTGTTTTTATGTTTCAAATTTCTAATTTTACAAACAACGATGATATTCGCGTTCTGGACAGCGCCGGACCTTTTACGGTTATCGAATATCTGAGGGATTTGAGCGTTATGCCAAACAACGCAGCGGCTGCTTATTTTTGCAATGCCATGAATGTACGCAAAAGACAGGTTGTCTGCGATTTAAGCAAAGCCCGGGTTACCGTCCAGTCAGGCGCTATGCAGTGGATGGTTGGAAATGTCAAAGCGGTCACGGGAATTAAGGGCGTCGGTGACTTCTTTGGCAAAGCTGTCCGGGGAAAAGTCACCGGAGAATCTGCTATCAAACCGGAATACACCGGAGACGGCGTCATGGTATTAGAGCCTACCTACAAGCATCTGCTGCTTTTAAATCTGGAGGACTGGAACGGTTCTGTGGTGCTGGATGACGGCCTGTTCCTGGCCTGCGACTCTTCCATTCGCCAGAAGGCGGTTATGCGTTCCAGCTTTTCCTCCGCAGTAGCCGGAAATGAAGGCCTGTTTAACCTGGGACTTTCCGGAAACGGAGTGGTTTGCCTGGAATCAGTCTGCCCGAAAGAAGAACTGGTAGAAATTACCCTGCAGGACGATGTACTGAAGGTGGACGGCAATATGGCCATTGCATGGAGTGGAAGTCTGGACTTTACGGTAGAACGTTCCGGAAAATCCCTTATTGGCTCTGCGGCCTCCGGCGAAGGACTGGTAAATGTATACCGGGGTACCGGAAAAGTTCTGCTTGCGCCTGTAAGCGACTAATTTGACACCAAAGAGAAAGGGAGGCTTTCCTCATGCATAAGATTTCCGGTTTTTCCGTGAAACGAATTCTGAAAAGACATGGACTGCTGTTGTTTCTGCTTCTGTATATAGGGGCTCTGACGGTACCTTATATTCCTCACAAAAAAGTGTCGGCATCTTTCAAAAAACAGTTTGCGGAGAGAGAATTTTACAGTTCTTCGGTGGGGACGGAACGGGCCGCCTATATCCCTGACAACACAGACGCCCTCTTATACCGCCTGCACATGATAAACAGCGCCCAAAAAGAAATCATTCTTTCCACCTTTGATTTTAATGCCGACAAGGCAGGAAAAGATGTAATGGCAGCTCTGTACCATGCGGCTGAACGCGGCGTAAAGGTACGGGTCATTGTGGACGGTTTCAGCGGACTTCTGGACATGAAACTGCAAAGCCCTGAATGGTTCCAGGCTTTGGCAGCCCATGAAAATATTCAGGTAAAAGTATACAATCCCATTAACCTTTTAAAACCCTGGGATATGCAGGCACGGCTTCATGACAAATATGTAATTGTTGATGAGCAGATGTATCTTCTGGGCGGAAGAAACACCATGAATCTCTTTTTGGGGGACTATTCTTCTTCCAAAAATATTGACCGGGAACTGTTTGTATATGAGACGGAAAGCAATCCGGACGCTTCTCTCTTTCAAGTAAAAACTTATTTTGAAAACATCTGGGGACTCTCAGACAGCAAAGATTTTGTGTGCAAAAAAGAAACGAAAAAGGTCTCTGATGCTGCGGCACAGTTGAAGGAACGTTTCAGCCGCCTGCAGGAACTGTATCCCCAGGCTTATGAACCCTGGAATTATGAAGAAAAAACTTTTGAGACTAACAAGATTTCTCTTTTATGCAATCCTCTGGAATCGGAAAACAAAGAGCCCTGGATGTGGTATGCTCTGCACCAACTTATGTCCGAAGCGGAAGAGGTAACCATTTACACCCCGTATATTATCTGCGGCAAAGAAATGTATCAGGATCTGGCTTCTCTGCAGGAGAAAAATATTCCGGTGGAAATCATTACCAATGACGTAGCCAGCGGTGCCAATCCCTGGGGCTGTACGGATTATCTCAATCAGCAGAAAAATATCCGAAAAACCGGCGTAAAGGTCTATGAATTTATGGGAAAACATTCCTGCCATACCAAGGCTGTCCTGCTGGATGACCGTATGAGCATTCTGGGCTCTTATAATCTGGATATGCGCAGCACTTACCAGGATACGGAACTTATGCTTGCCGTGGATGCTCCGGCACTGAACTCCATGATACGCAAAGAAGTGGAAACAGACAAAACTTACAGTAAAATCATGCAGGAAAACGGAGAATATCAGTATGGAGAAAACTATAAAGCGAAAGAAATGACCACCGGAAAGAAAGTTTTTTATGGTGTTTTGCGCGTAGTGATTCTTCCGCTTCGCAGATTCCTGTAGAACGCACAGAGCGGCGCAGTTTCTTACTGCGCCGCTATTTTTTCCGCCAAATCAGTTAAATACACCCAGCGGTCCATTTTTTCTTCCAACTGCTCTTCAGCCGCTTCCTTTTCCTGTGTCAGTTCATTGAGTTTCCCGGAATTGGTGGCGTTTTTCATAATTTCCTCATCCAAATGAGCAATTTTTTCTTCCAGCGCTGTAATGTCCTCATCAATGGTCTCAAATTCCCTCTGCTCTTTATAGGTGAATTTCAGCTTTGTACTTCGGTTCTGTTTCCAGTCTTTGTTCGCTTTCTTTTCTGTGTTCTCCGCCCTTTTCTCTGGTGAACCACTCTGCGCCTGTCCACTTTGCCCTTTTGCACTCAGGTAATCCGTATAACCGCCCTCATACTGACAGATGTGTCCATTTCCGTCAAACTCCAGAATCCGGTCCACCACATTATCCAGAAAATAGCGGTCATGGGATACGGTAATCACAATGCCCTGAAAAGAGTTCAGATAATCTTCCAGAATCGTCATGGTAGGAATATCCAGATTATTCCCGGCCTCGTCCAGTAAAAGCACATTGATATTTTCGCATAAGATACCCAACAGGTACAGCCGCCGCTTCTCTCCCCCTGAAAGTTTACCAATGGGGGCGTACTGCATATCCGGTGTAAACAGAAAACGCTCCAGCATCTGGGAGGCGCTGATTCTGCCTTCTCTTGTAGTGATATACTCCCCGATATCTTTGACATAATCAATCACTCTCTGCTTTTCGTCCATATGCTGCTCTTCCTGAGCAAAATATCCCATGCGAATTGTTTCCCCAATTTCAATGGTTCCGCTGTCCGGTTTCACCAAACCTGCCAGCATCTTCATAAACGTGGATTTTCCACAGCCGTTTGGCCCGATAATTCCCACCTTCTGATTCTTCAGAAAGATATATTCAAAATCGTCTGCAATTTTCAGACTTCCAAAGCCTTTGCTCACCTGATGCAGCTCGATGGTCTTTTTTCCCATTCTGGTTTCCACGGAATCCAGTTCCACAGTCTGGTCCTTCACCGGGGCACTCTGATTTTTTAACGCTTCCAGACGTTCCAATCGGGATCTTTGCTTGGTACTTCTGGCCCGACAGCCTCTCTTGGCCCATTCCAGTTCCATGCGCAGCACACTCTGCCGTTTTCTCTCAGAGGCCAGTTCCATTTCTTCTCTCTCCGCTTTCATTTCCAGAAACTGGGAGTAATTCGCAGGATAGCTGTACATCTGCCCATGACTGATTTCCAGAATCCGGTTTGTCACCCGGTCTAAAAAATAACGGTCATGGGTAACCATAAGGACGGTTCCCCGAAATTCCCGCAGATATTCTTCCAGCCAGGCAATCATCTCCGCATCCAAATGATTGGTAGGCTCGTCCAGCAGCAACATATCAAAATCCAAAGCCAGTACTTTAGCCAGAGCTACCTTGCGCCGCTGTCCTCCGGAAAGATATTCTATCGGCGTATCATACTCCAGAATCCCCAGCTTATTCAAATTGCTCTCTATTTTCCACTGCTGCTCACTGTCCTGGATATAAGACAAAATCGTGGCATTTTCCGGAAATTGGGGATTTTGCGGCAGATAGGCAATCCGCAGATTATTCTGCTTAATAATCTGTCCCTCATCCGGTTCTTCCAATCCGGCTGCCATTTTCAAAAGCGTGGTTTTTCCCGTACCATTTATACCAATAATACCGATTTTGTCCCCTTCTTGAATACCAAAGGACGCATGGTCAAAAATCACTTTTTCTCCGTAAATTTTGCTGATATTTTCTATGTTTAAAATATTCATGAAAAGACTCCTCTGCATTTAATCCTTTAACTCTGCTTATAATAAAGGATTTTTCCGGGTACGTCAACAGACGAAAAAAGAGTATGGATATACGGCCTGCCCATCTAGGAAGACTTTATCTGCTTCTCAGGCAGTGCATCCTGCAGCTTGACTCCGGCCTCATTGAGCATGGCAATCAGCAATCCATACTCAAAATCCTGAACTGGTCTGCGTTCTTCCAAAAGAATCCCCATAACACCTTTGACCTCCTCTGCGTCCTGTACAGGAAGATACATGGCCTGTGCCTCGGGAAGCGTATGGGTACAGGCTCCTGCCCGGTGATGATTAGCCGCCACCCACTGCACCACCGCTTTTTCCTGAAAATTCACCAATTCTTCCAGTGTTCTTTGCTCCATGCCTTTTCTGGGAAAAAGAAGCGGCAAATCCAAAAGCCCGTCTTTTTTCACCGGGTAAATGAGAATGGACAGATTCAGCAGTTTCCCTGCCTGCTCTGCCACCTGCTTCCATACCTCTGCTTTCGATTTACATCTGCGCAGCTTCTGGCTGTTTTCCAACAGAATCTCAGTTCGATACTGCTTTTTCGCGCTTTCCCGATTCTGCTGCTTCAATTTTCTGGTCAAACTCGCTGTGAAAAATCCTACTACAAACAGCATAACAAACGTAGTCGGATACCCTTTATCATACGCCTTAAAGCTCAGATAAGGGTCTGTAAAAAAGAAATTAAATGTCAGAACACTGAAAAGCGAGGAATACAGAGCATAAATTTTTTTATCCGCAATATAAGAAGACAGCAAAACACCCAGAATATAGGTCATGATAATATTAGATTCAGAAAGTCCCAGTTTCTGAAATCCAAAAGCCACCGCTGTTGTCAGCAGCAGAACTCCTGTAATAGCCGCCAGGTCTGCTACCGTGTGTGAATGTTCTGACCGGTGTCTCCCCTTTCCTGCCGGTTCCTTCCCGGTATTCTTCTTCCTGCCGTCCGGAATAATATAAATATCGATGTTAGGCGCCCGATACATCAGCGTCTCCAGCACTTCCACCTTACCCTTTTCCCAGAATCTCCTGCGGTTGTTTTTTCCGATAACAACCTTGGACACATTTCCCACAATGGCATATTCTGCAATCTGCTGTGCAATATCCGAGCCATATACAGTGACAATCTTCGCCCCCAGAGCTCTGGCCAGCTCCAAATGACGGTTCAACACACGCTTCGTCTTCTCATCTGCCTGCTTCAGCTCCGGTGTTTCTACAGACAGCACTGTAAATTGGGCATGGAACGCATAGGCCAAACGAGACGCAGTACGAATCACCTTTGCACTGGAGGGTGCAGAAGAAACACAGGCCAGAATATGCTCTCCGGTATGATACTCCATGTTTCCCAAAGCATTTCGCTCTTCTTCCGCAATCCGATTCACGCGGTCTGCCACCCGGCGCAGCGTGATTTCTCTGAGTGCCACCAGTTTTTCCCGTTTAAAAAAATTAGAAAGAGCTCTCTCCGCCTGCAGCCGGCCATAGATTTTCCCTTCCTTCATTCGCTCAATCAATTCATCCGGCTCAATATCTATCACCTCAACCTGGTCCGCCATATCAAATATCCTGTCAGGAATCCTCTCCCGAACTTCGATTTGCGTAATAGTTCCTACCAGGTCATTCAGACTTTCCAGATGTTGAATATTCAGAGTTGTATACACGTTGATACCAGCACGTAATAATTCCTTTACGTCCTGGTATCGTTTTTCGTTGCGGCACCCCTTTGCATTTGTATGCGCCAATTCATCCACCAACATTAACTTTGGCTTCCGCTTTAAAGCTGCGTCTACATCAAACTCCCGCAGCTTGACGCCCTTGTAATCCACCATCATAGGGGGCAGCATTTCAATTCCTTCTGTCAGCGCCTGGGTATCCGGTCTGGCATGGGGCTCCACATAACCTGCCACAACCTCCACACCATGCCGCAGCGCTTCATGAGCTGCCTCCAGCATGGTATAGGTTTTGCCGGAACCGGCCGCATACCCCAGAAAGATTTTCAGCTTTCCCCTGGTTTTCTTCTGTTTTTGCTCTTCCTCATATTTCAGTTTCCTCAACAATTGTTGGGAATCCGGTCTTTCATTCTCCATCTAAAATCCCCATAGCATCTGCGATTGCCAGATTGCATTTCAAAACATTCACTCTGTCTTCTCCAAAAACACCCAGAAACTTATGCTCTGTATTGTCTTTTACAATTTCAGAAACCTCTTCCTCGGATAATCCGGAATTTTCGGCTACTGCAGAAATCTGGATTTCAGCAGCTTTCGGTGAAATATCCGGGTCAAGTCCGGAACCGGAAGCAGTCAGAAGGTCTGATGGAATATCTTCCTTCTTTACCTCCGGATGTTTTTCTAAAAATTCATCCAAATCTTTTTCCATGCGCTTTTTCAAATCCGGATTGGAATTTCCATAGTTTGAACTTCCGGAAGCTACCCCCGTATAGTCTCCGTTTTCTTTTTCTTCCTCTATATAAGTATTGTAATTTACAGTAGAAACACGGGGCTGAAAATAATAATCTTCTGTAAAATCCTGCCCAATCAGGGAAGAACCTACTGCGTCCTCTGGGTCTGAAACCGGATTTCCTTCTTTATCTACCAGACTTCCGTTTGCCTTGTCCTTCATGGTCAACTGGCTGACTCCAGTCAGGGCCAGCGGATAGACAAAAGAGCAAAGTACCATCAAAACAATACAAAATCCTAACATCTTACCTATTGATTTCAAAGACTTTTTCATGTGTCTTCCTCCTACATTCCAATTAATGCCAGCAGCGGAGCTACCAAAAGGTCAATAATCTTAATGCCCACAAAAGGCACCACAATTCCGCCCAAACCGTAAATACCCATATTTCTCAACAGCAGTCTTTCCGCTTTCATGGGTTTGTATTTTACACCCTTCATGGCGATGGGAATCAGCCCCGGAATAATCAGGGCATTGAAAATCAAAGCGGACAGTATCGCGCTTGCCGGTGTTGCCAGATGCATAATATTTAAAATCTGCATTTGAGGCAGAACCATGGTAAACATGGCCGGAATAATGGCAAAATATTTTGCAATATCGTTGGCAATACTAAAGGTGGTCAGAGAACCTCTGGTAATCAGAAGCTGCTTTCCAATCTCTACCACTTCCAGAATCTTTGTAGGGTCAGAATCCAAATCCACCATGTTTGCTGCTTCTTTGGCCGCCTGCGTTCCTGAATTCATGGCAAGTCCTACATCTGCCTGCGCCAGCGCCGGTGCGTCATTGGTTCCGTCTCCGGTCATCGCCACCAGCTTTCCTTCTGCCTGTTCCTTCTTAATAGCGTCAATTTTGTCTTCGGGTTTACACTCTGCAATAAATCCGTCCACTCCTGCTTCTTTAGCAATTGTAGCTGCAGTCAGAGGGTTATCTCCCGTACACATAATGGTTTTGATTCCAATTTCCCGGAGTCTTTCAAAACGCTCTACCAGACCTGGTTTTACCGTATCCTTCAGATAAATGACACCTAAAATCTTATTATTTACACAAACCACCAAAGGCGTTCCTCCAAGGTTGGAAACTTCGGTTACAATTCCTTCCAAATCTTCGGGAATCACTCCGCCCAGTTCTCTTGCAAAGGTTTTCATGGCTTCAAAAGCACCCTTTCTCACCATTGTACCGTCTTTTAAATTCACGCCGCTCATTTTGGACTGTGCGGTAAACTCCACAAATTCCATCTGACTGCAAATGCTTTCGTCTAAAGCGCAGCCCATCTGCCGTCCCAAATCCACTGTAGATTTTCCTTCCGGTGTGGTATCCATGAGGGAACTCATAACACTGTAGTCCACCAAATCTGTCTTTTCTACACCCTTTACCGGATAAAATTCTGCTGCCAGTCTGTTTCCATAAGTAATGGTTCCTGTTTTATCCAGAATCATGGTATCTACATCACCGCAGGCTTCTACGGCTTTTCCGGACATGGCGATAACATTAAATCTGGTTACTCTGTCCATACCCGCAATACCGATAGCAGAAAGCAGTCCGCCAATGGTGGTTGGAATCAGACATACCATCAATGCAATGGTCCAGGAAATAGGAATCTCAACTCCCAGATAGCTTGCAAAGGGATGTAAGGTTACCACTACAATCAAAAAGATTAAAGTCAATACAATCAGCAGCGTGTTCAGTGCAATTTCATTAGGGGTCTTCTGTCTTTCTGCACCTTCTACCAGGGAAATCATCTTATCAAGGAAAGATTTTCCGGGCTCAGCCACAATTTTAATTTTCAGCCAGTCAGATACTACGGTTGTACCGCCTGTCACAGAGGAGAAATCTCCTCCTGACTCACGGGTTACCGGAGCAGATTCTCCTGTAATGGCAGATTCGTCTACAGAAGCAACGCCTTCTATAACTTCTCCGTCATTCGGGATCACTTCCCCTGCGTTTACCAGAACGATATCGTCTTTTTTCAGTTCTGACGCATTTATCATTTTTTCCTGACCATTTGCCAAAAGCAGTCTGGCCTTGGTATCCTGTTTGGTCTTTTTAAGAGAAGCCGCCTGTGCCTTTCCTCTTCCCTCTGCCACAGATTCCGCAAAATTTGCGAACAGTACGGTTATAAACAATATCAGCGTTACAATTCCGTTATAAAGCTGATACTTTGCATCACCGCCGAACAGGGTTGGAAAAAAGGTCAGCACCAGGGTAATTACAAAGCCGATTTCCACCACAAACATAACCGGATTCTTTATCATATAACGTGGGTCCAGTTTCTGAAAAGAACCGATAATTGATGATTTTAAAATATCTTTGGTAATGAATTTTGTCCTTTCATTTTTAGCCATTTCTTACTCTCCTTTGGTTCCTGTCACTCTTCTCTTCCTCTACATCCACAGAGACAAATGCTCTGCAATGGGGCCCAGCGCCAATGCCGGGAAGAAGGTCAGGGCAGCAAAAATATATACGATAAATACCAGAATCAGCATAAAGGTCACATTGTCTGTACGCAGTGTACCAATGGTTTCGTTCATCTTTCTCTTGGCAAGCAGGGAACCTGCAATGGCAAGCTGTGCCACCATGGCAATGTATCGTCCGAAAAACATAGCGAATCCTGTAGTCATATTCCAGAATACACTGTTGTCTGCCAGTCCCTCAAATCCGGAACCATTGTTTGCCGCAGATGAGGCATATTCGTACAATACCTGACTAAGCCCATGATAGCCGGGATTGGTAATGCCGTCCAGACCTGCCTGTACAGATATGGCAAGTGCAGAAAATCCCAGAATCAGCAGGGGGTGAATCAGAATACAGATAGCCACCAGCTTCATTTCTTTTCCTTCAATTTTCTTATTCAGATATTCCGGTGTACGCCCTACCATCAAACCGCAGATAAAAACGGCAAGAATCACGTACATAATCATATTCATCAGACCTACGCCTTTTCCGCCAAACACACAGTTTAACATCATATGCAGCATGGGAACCATACCGCCCAGAGGGGTCAGGGTATCATGCATATTGTTGACCGTACCGGTGGTAAAGGATGTGGTTACCGTGGTAAAGAGTGCAGACTGGGCTACACCGAAGCGAACCTCCTTGCCTTCCATGTTGCCGGCTGTCTGGTCGATTCCCATATTTCCGATAACCGGATTTCCTGCCATTTCCGCATGATAACAGATAACCAGACCAACCGTAAACAAAATCGCCATGGCTCCGAAAATCACTGCTCCCTGTTTTCCATAAGCAGCCTTTTCTTTCTTCTTATCATGAATCATATGTCCAAAAGTGACAATGCAGGCTCCCGGAAGAAGCATCATGGAAATCAGCTCTGTAATGTCAGAAAGAATGGTAGGATTCTCAAAAGGCGTTGTTGAGTTCGCCCCGAAGAAACCGCCGCCGTTGGTACCTAAATGTTTAATGGATTCCAGCGCTGCCACCGGGCCAACTGCGATATCCTGCAATTTTCCTTCTATTGTATGTACCGTAAGGTTCCCGCCCAGAGTCTGCGGTGTTCCCTGACTGACTAAAAACAGTCCTACAAGGAAAGACAGCGGAATCAAAACTCTGGTGATAATCCGCACCACATCTCTGTAGAAGTTGCCAATCTGTCTTCCTGCCAGTCCTCTGCAAAAAGCCATACACGCTGCATAGCCGGTGGCTGCAGAGGTAAACATCATATAAATAATGACACACATCTGACTGGCATTGGACAAACCACTTTCTCCTGCGTAATGCTGCAGGTTTGTGTTTGTCATGAAACTGATAATGGTATTGAAGGAAAGAGACGGTTCCATGGAATCAATCCCATTGGGATTCAAAAACGGCAGGTTCTGAATCCGCAAAAACAAATATCCTACAAATATCATGACTGCATTAGCCAGTAAAAGGGTTACTGCATATTTTTTCCAGCCCATGTCTGTGCCTTTAATACCGCAGATTTTATAGATAAAAGAGTCTATCGGGTCAAATACTTTATCTGCAAAAGTTTTTTGTCCGGTTGTAATGTGATACATGTATTTTCCCATAGGAATGACAAGAATCACAAAAATCGAAAGTGTTAAAATAATCTGTAACATTTCTTCTCCTCCTGGTCTTTTCCTCTCGATTCTGTATTACAGTTTTTCGGGATAAATCAATGCATATACCAGATATCCCGCTAAGGCTGCAATTATTATTCCCAAAACGATCATTTTCTTACTTCCTCCTATTTGTCCTTTGGTTTTACCTGTGATTCGCAGAAATCTGCAAATAATTTGACGAGTCCGAAGCTCACGGCCAGGACTCCAATCATGATTACATCCATCATAATTTTTTTCCTCCTTGCTGTAACATTGTATTCCTTTCCAAATTAAGGAGGTATTAATCTGAATTTATTTCGTATTAAGATAGTATTAAGAAATCTTTCGAAACTGCATATATCACAAAGAAAAGCGCAGCCTGCATTTCACCAAACGGGTGATTTACAAACTGCGCTTTTCATACTATTCCTGCTTCAGCCTTCTGTTTCTTCCAGAAATGCTCTGATTTTCTCTTCGTTTCCCTTCAAAGAGCCTTGTATCATAGGCGGTTTCCCGCCTCCTTTTCCGTGAAACGCTTCATTTAACGGTTTCCCAATCATGTGGATACTGCCTTCCCTCTGCCCCAGTACATACCGAAAGCCGCTTTCCTCTGTGCCGGCAAACACACCGCAGACACCTTCCGTCTTTTCCATTGCCTCATTCACAAAGTTCCGCATGGCAGCCGCGTCCATATCTTCCACAAAAAGTATCAGATTGGCCCCCGCATGTTCTGCCAGTTTCTTTTCTTCCTCTTTTAAAGCGGCAGCCACTAACTTCTCCTGCAGCTTTTTGTTCTTTTCCTTTAAAGCCGCAATCTCCTGCTCCATCCTTTTTACTGCCTCAAAAACCTCCTCCTGCTTTGCAGAAAGGCGGTTGGAAATCTGTTTCACACTGGTTTCTTTCTGTCGGTAATCCAAAAGAGCCCGGAAACCGCAGTGCAAAGAAAGCCGCATACCTCCTTTATACCGTATGGCACCCGTAATCTTGATCATACCCACGCTTCCCGTGGTTTTTACATGAGGAGCACAGCAGGCGCAGCTGTCATAGCCCGGAATCTGCACAATCCGCACCTGACCTTCTATCTCCATTTTACTGCGGTAAAAAATATCCTTCAGTTCCTCTCTGGAAGGTTCCAGCACCACAATGGGAACATCCTCTGCCACGGCCCGATTAGCCTCATACTCAATTTCCCGCAGCTCCTCTTCCGTCAAAGGGCCATTGTAATCCATAGTGACTTCTTCTTTTCCCAGATGAAATCCCACATTCTGGTATCCGAAACGTTTGTATACAATTCCGGATACAATGTGCTCTCCGGTATGCTCCTGCATTTTGATAAACCGTTCCTGAAAATTTAGTTTTCCCTTTATCCATGCCCCCTCTGTCAGCGGCCCGTCTGTTTCGTGTACGAGAATTCCCTCTTTTTCCTGTACGTCTAAAACCTGCACGGTCTTCTCTCCCTCTGAAAGGATTCCCGTGTCTGCTGTCTGTCCTCCGCCCTCAGGAAAAAAGGCAGTTCCCGAAAGAACTACCTCATATTTGTTTCCCTTTTGGGCGCAGGATAATACTTTTGCCTCAAATTCGGACAGATAACTGTCCTGATAATATAGTTTTTCTGTCATTCCTGCTCTCCATATACCCGGATAACGGAGGAAATCTTATGTACAGCCTCCATGCCCTCAATAATCAGCATAGCGTCATGGAAGTTTCCTTCTCTGACCTCTGAGGTTACGACAACGATTTCTGCGAAATCCTCTTTTCTGTGTTTCTGAATCATCTGTGCAATACTTACCTTATAATTTCCCAGTACGCTGGCAATGCCCGCCAGAACCCCCGGCTTATCATCTACATGCAGCCTTAGGAAAAACCGGCTCTCTGTCTCTTCCTGTTTCTTAATTGGCAGCTCTTTATAGCAGGTGCAGCTGATTCTGCCTGTACACTGAAACAGAATATTTCTTACAATGTCAAAGACATCTCCCACAATGGCACTGGCCGTCGGCAGTTCTCCTGCCCCTCTTCCGTAAAACATAGCGTCGTCCACCGCATCTCCATGGACAAAAACCGCATTAAAGGAATCGTTTACAGAAGCCAGCGGATGGCCTTCCGGCACCAGCATGGGCTGTACCTTAACCTCGATTCCGTTCTCTGCATTTTTTGCCACACCAAGCAGCTTAATCACACAGCCCAGTTCTTTTGCATACCGGATATCCTTGGAAGAAATATGGGTAATGCCCTCTGTAGAAACATCTTCAAAGGTTACTCTGGAATTAAAGGCAATGGATGCCATAATAGCCACTTTTCGCCCTGCGTCATAACCCTGAATATCTGCTGTGGGGTCAGCCTCAGCATAGCCCAGTCTGGTAGCCAGAGCCAAGGCATCAGCAAACTCCATATGTTCCTGGGTCATTTTAGTGAGAATAAAATTGGTTGTTCCATTGACAATTCCCACAACCTCGGAAATATGATTTCCCGCCAAACACTGCTTCAAAGGACGAATGATGGGAATGCCGCCCGCCACAGATGCCTCAAACAGGAAATCGCAGTGGTGCTCCGCAGCACAGTCCAAAAGTTCTCCTCCAAAAGAGGCCACTAAATCTTTATTGGCTGTCACCACATGTTTTCCCGCACGAAGAGCGGCTGTAATGTATTCCTTTGCCGGATGGATACCACCCATTACTTCAATGATAATGTCAATGGATTCATCCTCCAGAATTTCCTGCCAGCTGTCTGTCAGCAGTTCCGGCTCCTGCAGTTTTGCCGCTGCTTTTTTCAGATTTCTTACCAGAATCTTTTTAATGGCAACTGCCGCGCCGATTTTCTGTTCCATTTCCTCTTCCTGGCTTTTCAGAACCTTATAAACTCCGGTTCCCACAGTTCCCAAACCTAAAAGTGCTGCATGAATTATTTTTTTACTCATTCTTTTCTTCCTTTTTTACATCTACTCTTTCCACAAATCCCTTTTTCAGTTTACTGTTGCGCTTAAAGGCCTTGCTCCAGCCTCCGATTTTATTGTATACCCAGAAGGAATGGGACAGAACCGCCTTGGCCTTCCCAATCTTTTCCTTGGTGGTATTGGTGTAAATGGTTCCGCCGCATTCCAGCTTTGTCCCCTTGATAATATGGGCAATCAAATCGGTTTCACAGGTAATGTCGTCCGGCACTTCCGTATAGGCCATACCTACACAGTCTGCCTTATGGGCATCACTGCCCCCGGTTCCCGGCAAATCATATTTCTCTGCAATTTCCTTTGCCTTGTCATTGACCTCCTGGGGTTCACAGGCATTGAAGGTTTCCATGAAATCAAATTCCTTTAAAATGTCAGGATTGCGCTTATATGCCTTGGCATTCATAAAGCTCATAAACTTCTCCCCACAGGGATGAGCCGGACCTAAAATGCCTCCGTAGTTGTGTACAATGGGAATCAGCATCTGTACCGGAATACCTCTCAGTTCCAAAAGACGCAGCTTAATATTCTCCGGCATAATGACCAGAATATGCCCTGCGTCCAGGGTGTCGTATTCAATGCCCTTTAAAACTACAAAGTCCTGATATTTCTGTCCTTTGATATGCTTTTTCCAGTACCGGTAGCCGCCGTAAGAATCGTGGTCTGTTACCAGCATTCCCCCGAATCCCTGATTTTTCAGCAGCCGAATATATTCCTCAATGGGTACTTTTCCGTCTATGGAGCCCTCCTTTGTATGGCAATGCATGTCAATCTTCATGACAACATCTCCTTTCCCGAACCTGGTTTCAGAATCTACAGGCCGAATCGCTGTCTGATAGCCCCTATTTTTTCCTTTGGCACAATCAGATTAAATCCCTGGGGATTGACCACTGCACCTTTGGCTACAGGAATCAGTACCTTTTCCAGATTTTCAAAGGTTACTAAAAGTGCCTGAAATTTCTTTTCTTTATTAAACTTTCTGAATTCCTCGGCATCCGTAAAAACAGGCTGGAAAATATCTCCGTTCTGGTTCTTCACATAGGGAACCTGAACCTTTTTATCTGCCTCCTCTTCGCCCTGCTTTTCCACTGCTACAAGATACTTGCTTTTGGCAAGGTTTGCGGCAACCTCTTCTTCCAGTTCCGGCAGATTTGCCTTTTCCTTGACGTCTCCGCCTCTTCGGAATTCCTGCATAAAGTAAATTCCGGAAAGCTGTAGCTGAGGATTTAAAAGCGGTCGTTTCTCTTCCGGAAGAGCTGAAAAATCCGGTTTTTTTACGATATCCTCCAAATCTAATTCTGTCTTTTTCTCTTTTTCATGGTAGACAATACTATTGACACCCAGCGTATACAGGGCTGTATAAAAGCTGAGAAAGCTCTTATTTTCTACCTTAATGGCTGCGATGGGATTTTTGTTTTCTGCCAGAGGTTTTGCCGCTTCCTCCAAATCTTCCTTATTCTCAAAAATCCATACCTGGTCATTGAAACTTTCCGGGTCACAGATAACAAACGGTTGTCTTGTGGCTCTGGAAAGAATGGTAAACACCTCCTGGCTGGTCTGTATTTTCTGAATCAGTTCTTTGTTTACATTGTCCATTTCATTTTCTCCTGTTGTATTCTTTTCTATGTATAGTATACACCTGTTTTGTGTTTTTGTCCTCTCTTATTTCGCATGTCCCGCTATTTCTGCTGAAAAAACAGAATACTGAAAAAGGCCACCTCACCCTCACAGTAATAAGGAATTTTGCAGTATTCCGCCAGTGCGTCTACCTTGACACAAAAGGCAGAAAGACAGGATGCTCTCTTTTGAGGAAAAGGACAGTCTTTTCCCAGTTCCTTTGCACAGGGAGAACAAATCTGACAGGGACCTGCCATAGCCGGAAGATATTCCCCCACTTCCCCGGCCACACTCTCAATCAGACTCCAGGTCATCTGGTTATGTCGGCGTTTAATTTCCTTTGTTTCACTGTCATTCGTGATATCTTTCACCGGTGTAATAGTCTGTAGAACCAGAGCCCGCTCAAACGCCCTCGCCTTATCCCCCAACTCTTTTGCTTCTCCGCAAGCCGGAGGACAGGAATAATTGTTGTCATAATTTCCACAGTAATTCGTTTCACAATACATTCTGAAACGCTCGTCAAAATGAAGCGCCGCTGTATCGATTACCTGATAATTATCAAACCCCAGTTCCTTTGCTGTCTGTAGTAAAGTTTCCTCTAAACGCATTGAAAAACCTCCCTTTATTGTCCCATTTCCTTCGTATAAAATCCGTATTCTGCCTCTCCGTTTTCCCAGTATCCCTTTACCTGATACACATACCCCGCATCACAGGATATCACCGGATTTCCCGCCTGATTTTCCGTTACCTGTACGGTTTCTCCATCTGGAATTTCAGCCGTATCTTTCTCCTGTCTGGCTTTTTCCCACTCTTCCATTGACCATCGAAGGACTTCTGTTTTCTGCGGCGCCAGACTGAAAAGCAGTTCCATTTCTGTACCATTTTCCAGGGAAATCTCCGTCATATTGTCCCTTTGCAAAATATAGGCGGTGTCTGTTGCTATGGTTTCTTTTTCTCCGTTTTCCTTTTCATAAGTCCAGGTATACGCACCCATATCGGAAACAGCCGCCGTTACAATGGCCTCCGGCTGTTTATAGGAAACGTCCAGCATAGGAATCTGGCTGAAATCTGCTGCCGGGAAAAATTCCTCCATATAGTGGCTATAAGACTCCACATACTTCTGATTTCCTTTTTCCTCTACCTGTATCTTCGTAATTCCGTTATACTGCGCCGGATAAGACTGAGCCATTACTCCGCTGCCCCATACAAGCACCACATCTCCGCTGTTCAGATCTTCCCCGGAAATTTTTTCTTCCTTCTGGCTATACACTCCGTCCTCTGGAAGAATTCCCAAAAACGGTGTTTCATTTGTCAAGTCTACAAACATAAAATCGCCCTGCTGATTTTCCAGATAGACTGCTTTCATGGCCTCTTCACTGTTCTGTTCCCGGCTCTCTTTCTTCGTTTTATCTTCCTTTTCAGAAAAAGCTTTTTTAATCCCAAAAGCGCCTCCCAGCACCAACACGGCCGTCAGCGCCACACCGGCATACACTGCTGCATTTCGTTTCTTCATAAGACCTCCTGTATCGGGGCTGTCCAAAATGAAACAACCCTCTGTTTTTCTCAGCATACCACAAACACGAAGAAAAAGAAAGGGGAACGGTTAAAGCCCTTTTCCGGCTGTTTCCGTCCCCCTTTTCTGCCCATTGTTTTCTGTCTTCAGAGATACTTTTCATTGTATTTCAACCGGCATCCATACAAAGTTTTAAAGAAAGAATCCTTTTTAAAGATTCCTCAATCCGGCTTTCCGAAATTTCTCCACTTTGCATAGCAGAAAGAACCGCTTCATAAGCCTCATGGAAGTCCACTGGCATCAGTAACATATCCGCACCTGCATTTATAGCTAAAACAGCAGCCTCCCCGGAAGTATACTCCTGTGCAATAGCTCCCATATTCAGTGCATCTGTTATAACAAGTCCCTGATACCCCAAATCAGTTCTCAAAATATCTGTTATCATCTTCTTTGATAAGGATGCAGGAACCGTATCACCGGTAATTCCCGGGCAGGAAATGTGAGCCACCATAATTACTTCCGCACCGGAACGAATCCCCTCTATAAAAGGAACTAATTCATTTCCTTTCATCTCCTCCAAAGTGGCGTCTGTACTGGCATATCCTGTATGCGTATCTGCAGTCGTTGCTCCATGTCCCGGATAATGCTTCAATACTCCAATCACTCCCGTATCTTTCATTCCTTTCAGTTCTGCCAGAGCCATATCGGACACCATATGACAGTCCGAACCAAAAGAACGATTTCCAATCACTGTATTTTGTGGATTGCTCAAAACGTCTGCAACTGGAGCATTATCCATATTAAATCCTAAATCAGAAAGAAATGTTCCAAGCTTTGTTCCCAAATTGTAAGCTGCCTGAGTATCTCCAGTTCTTCCCAATTCACGCATATTGACAGAAGCATCGAATTGAAAGGCCGGATTTCTTCCAAACCTTGTGACGGTTCCTCCTTCTTCATCCACGGACAAAAACAATGGAAGTCCAATCCGATTTCTGGAATATTGTTGAACATTTGCAGTCATCTGCTTCACCTGCTGCGGTGATTCAAAATTTTGAGCAAAATAAATAATCCCTCCAACTGGACAAGCTTCCAGTGCTGCTTTCGTACTTTCTCCTGCTGCCACAACCTGTCCTACTCCGGTCAGTGCTTCCGGCGTAATCATAAAAAGCTGCGCTACCTTTTCTTCTGCAGACATATTACGAATTTTTGCTTCCACTTCCTGTTCCAGCAATTCCTCTTTTGTTGGTTCTCTTTTTACGGGTTCCTCTTTTTCAGACTTCGAAGTAACTGGTTTTGAATCTTTTTCTGCTTCTATTTTTCTTTCAGATGCTTGCTTTTTCTCTTTTTCTGTATGATACAGGCTCCACGACCGCCAAATTACACAGCTCCCCAGCAGTAATACAAAAAGGACTAAAATTTTTTTCTTATTCATATTCAACAATGTACCCCACTTTTCCACTTAACAAATCCGGATACATTCCAGCCAGATTTGCTGAGGAGTCATTCAAGTACCAGCTTCCGGATACGCAGAATAAATTCATCACATCTTCTTCAATGGTACCTGTAGCCTCAGAACCCACATCTACGAAACTGGGCTCTCCATTGTACCAGTAAAGCTGTGCCCAGGAATCACTTGTATTCAAACCGGATTCTATAAATTGATTTTCCTGATTCACCCAATAATATGTCGTATCTGACGCTGTCCGTTTTCCTCCCAGATAAAAATGAATATCGGTATAGCCACCTGCATTCAGCAAATTCTTAATATGTTCATATTCTTCCTCTGAATTAATTCGCACCAGATATCCTCCAGCATCCATACTTTTTTGACATGCCTCTTCCCAGGTACAGTCTTCTATCACAAAGCCATACTCATGAATTCCCACATCATCTTTCATGGGCTCTATTTGAATAATCGTTTCCGGATACAATTGAACTTCACCGTTTTCTCTCCAAATTCTACATTCCAACAACATTTTTCTATTTGTATAATCACCGCCCTCAAAAATATGGGTATCTTCTACCTTTACACCATCTATATTCCTTACTACAACTGCTTTTCCAGCATCTCGGTCTTCCAGATAAATATTCAAAGGAGTTTCAAATGTAAACTTGCTGCTCCCTTCCTCTTCTAACAGGCAGCCTTCTATCTGAACATAAGAAGCATTATATGCATCCAAATCCACTTCTGACATATCAACAACCTCTTCCGTTTTCTCTTCTGTCTGCCCTATTGGCTCTTCTGGCTCAGGATAACTTTCCACATATACATCAGACTGCGGTTCTACAGAATCCGAATCATTTTTCCCACAGGATTTTACAATAAATATAAGGGCTACCAGAAGTAAGAGAAGCACTGCGCCTCCTGCAACTAAAAATGGATTGAAAGAAATGGTAACTTTATTTGAGGAAGAATTTTCTTTTGCAGGTTCTTGAAAGTTTCTGTTAATATCTCCGAAACTGTTTCCATATACATCTTCCTTTTCCTGTTCTTTCTCTGCCTCAATTTGAACGTCAGGAATCTGTCCCTCTTCCGGCTTTTCCGCCTCAATTTTCGTTTCGGTTTCTTCTGCCTTACTTTCTTTCCCGTATTCCTCAAACATTCTGGTAGGATCCAAAACTGGTTGAATGTTTTTGTCTGAATTCTCTTTCATCCGATTTTTCTTTTTATGTTTTTTTTCCGGTTGTAAGGAAACAGCCTGTTTTGTCTCCGTATCAATTAATGGAAGATTACAAGAAGGACATATTTTTATTCCTTCATATTCTTTTCCGCATAATGGACACTTCATCGTTTTATATTCCTCCCTTTTTCTTTCGTTTTTTTAAATAAGCCGATAATTTCTTTCCACGGCCAGAGCATACAACGTCTCTGCACTGGTGTTAATTCCCTCTTCATCTCCCATAGATACCGCCCGTTCCAGAGAATCTAATTCTTTAAACACTCGCTGCTCTATTTCTTTTGCAGCAGATGAAGATTTTACCGGACTGCATCGAAGGACATCATATACCTTTTCTATTTTTTTCAATAAAACCCTGTCTCCGACTTTCTCCATAATGCTCCTCATTCTTACAGAAGCTGTTTTTACATAACAAAGGTCCTTACTATGACGCTCTATAGCCGTTTCGGTCTGTTCATTTGCAATCATATTGGATATCAAAACAAACAGATACACTGCCAAAATAAGCACCTGTACAATCAATGCTCCTTTTATCCCTTTGGGAGCTATAAGAATAAAAAGGATACCAACAACCAGTTCTATCCCAAAATAAGTCGCAGAAATCCACCCTAACACAGCACTAAAAGTTCCCGTTTCTCTCCCTTTTCTTACAAAAAACGGAGTAGCCAGCAGAAACAAATACGCAAAGTGAATAAAAAAGTAAGAAATCCAAACAGATGCCGGACGATTGATTCCGCCAAGGGTATAAAAAATAAGATTAAATACGACCAAAAAAATCAAATATAGAATCGACCACATGGTATTTTTTCTTTTCATATCAAATTTTCCTCTTTTCGCCACAATTGCTGCAGAATTTCATACCTGGTTCCAGTTCAGTTCCACAATTTGCGCAAAATACCTTTTGATTCAAAGGGGCACCACAGTTGCTGCAAAATTTTGCTCCTGAAGCACATTCACTGCCACAATTTACACATTTTATTCCCTGTGATATTCCTGTATTTTTTTGTGTAAATCTTCCGCTTGGTGTCTGATGAATCGGCTGTTGCTGTGTCTGATTTTTCATAGGTGTAAACATTTCCTGAGCCATACTGTTAAACACACCTCCGGCTGCCATGCCCATACCCATACCTGCACCAGCTGCTGCCAATCCACCTGCGCCTGGATTATTAGACAGATTCCCCAAAATATCTGCTGCTTTTTGTCGTCCCCAGTCATTTCCTAACACGTCCATAACAGCCTTATCACCACGAGCCTGATTTATTTTTTCGATTGCAGAAATCTGCGAAACATCAATTGCATCATATTTACTCTTGTCTACATCCATTCCTGAAAGTACAAAGGCTGTACATTTCAGACCATATTCAGCCAAAATTGCTTCTATGTACGGAGTAATTTGTTCTGAAAGTTCATCTAAATAAGCATCAATACCAATTAAATCCTGCTGAAGTCCATTTAAAAATTTTGCAACTGCAGATTTTATTTTACCTCGCAAAATATTTTCAAAGTACAGATTTATTTCTTCCTGTTCTTGAAAAAATACATTATTTCCAACTTGCTTTTCCAAAAACAAAGCAGGATTTTCTATTTTGAGTTTATAAGCCCCCCGTACCCGTACATCCGTTACAATATTAAAAACCTTATCGCGTACGCTGATTGGACTGTCTGTCCCCCATAAAATTTCTCTGCTCTCTGCATCTCTGACAAAATAAACGACACAGTGGAAAGTACTGATACCTCCGGAAAGCGCATTTCGAAGCCTGCTGATAAAAGGATAGTTTTCTGTTGAAAGTTTATACGTTCCTTTCTCAAAAACCTGTTCTACCACTCCGTCCTTGACAAAAACTGCTTTCTCTCCCGGCATAACAACCAATGTAGAATTCGTATTAAAATCTTCCTCCGGCTGTCTCCAAATCAACAGTTCTCCACTTGCAGAATTTTTAATCACATCTGTCCAGTGCTTTTTACCACCTATATATGCTTCTTCGTTTGGATTTCTATTAAAGAATGCCATTTGATTACCTCCTAATTAAGTTCTGTCATTTTTGCATTTTTAAGGATTTCAAAATTCGTACGTGAAGGCAGGATAAATCTACTAATTTCTCCTGTTTCTTTGTCTATTGCAATCCCTGCATTCCCAAATCTGGGTTGCTCTTTTTTTCCTGCATATACAACCCAAATATTTTTCGATTCATAAATTTTCGTTAATTCCAATTGACCTTTTTCTTGATAATATTTTTGTGCAATTTCTATTGCTTTCTTAAAATCAATCATTTTTTCACTCCTTTACAACAATTTAAAATGCGTGATGACGGCATAAGCTGGTCAGTTCTGCAAAATGATACACTTCCTGGTTTTGCTTCATCAAAATACCAACTTACGTCGGTATCTCCCGTTTGAGGGTCTACAAAGTATGTCTTTCCATTTCTTTGTTCTGCCATAAACGTATGCCCTCCCTCGCCAATATCCCATTGCAAACAAACTTGGGCTCTTGAACCATCTCCCCAACTGCTCATTAAATCCTGGATATCATGTAATCCATTCCCTGATGCCTTCCTTACATCCGGACTTTCCCATACATCATATGGGTGATACGACAAATAATCGTTATCATCCACACAAGGGAATGCTGTAACATCATATCCTCGTGAACGCATTTCGTATGTAGGAACACACCTTTGACAATTTACTTTCCATTCATCGCTCAACTCATAATTAGGATTTGCTGCCTCTAAATTATCTTTATAAGATAAATCTGGCGGCACTTCACTCCATTGTCCAAGATTATCAAGTTTATTTAATGGTGGCAGTTCATAGTCTGGATATGCCTGTCTTTGTAACTCTCTCCATTTTGGGTCTTGTGAATAGGTTTCAAAATCATCGAGTCCATAGCTGTTGGCATTC
Source organism: Blautia sp. HCN-20427 (assembly GCF_037890365.1). Lineage (NCBI taxonomy): Bacteria > Bacillati > Bacillota > Clostridia > Lachnospirales > Lachnospiraceae > Blautia > Blautia sp. HCN-20427. Next base: position 158,583 of record NZ_JBBKBX010000001.1, read on the forward strand.
ATATAATCAATCAACTGATTGCGCGCATTTTCTTGCGTAAGTGGCGGCAGCTCATAATCCGGATACGCTTGTTTCTGCAATTTTCTCCATTCAGGGTCTTGTGAATATGTGGCGAAATCATCCAGACCATAATTATGCGAATTCATATAATCACTCAAACTATTAGCCGTTTCATTATTATTAAGTATATCGTTTGTTTTTTCAGTATCATCTACGGAATTATAAACAATGATTTCATCGTTTCCATCAATCGGCATTCCATCTACCACATTATCCTGAATCTCATCAACTGACTGTTCCCCGGTATCCTCACTGTCTGCATCAATAGCAGCTTCTTCTACCTCACTATCTTGAATGTCATCAACGGGTTGTTTCTCGACATCAATATTATCCATATTTGATGACTCATCCTCCGAAATGTCCTCTGGCGTCTCTTCCGGTATGTCATCTTCTATTTCCGTCAACCCTTCTTCCTGAATTTCCTCTTCTTCCGAAATCTCCTCTTCTTCTGGGATTTCCTCTTCCTCCGAGATTTCCTCTTCTTCTGGCATCTCCTCCTCTTCTGAAATTTCCTCTTCCTCCAAGAGTTCCTCTTCCTCTGGGATTTCCTCCTCTTCCGGGATTTCCTCCTCTTCCAGAATCTCCTCTTCTTCTGGCACCTCCCCCTCTTCTTCTGGCATTTCCTCTTCCTCTGGAATTTCCTCTTCTTCCGGAATCTCCTCTTCTTCCGGGATCTCCTCCTCTTCTGGAATTTCCTCTTCTTCCGGGATTTCCTCTTCTTCCGGGATCTCCTCCTCTTCTGGAATTTCCTCTTCTTCCGGGATTTCCTCTTCTTCCGGGATCTCCTCCTCTTCTGGGATTTCCTCATCTTCCGGAATCTCCTCTTCTTCCGGAATTTCCTCTTCCTCCGGAATCTCCTCTTCTTCTGGGATTTCCTCTTCCTCTGGAATTTCCTCTTCCTCTGGAATTTCCTCTTCCTCCGGAATTTCCTCTTCTTCTGGGATTTCCTCTTCTTCCGGAATCTCCTCTTCTTCCGGAATTTCCTCTTCCTCCGGAATCTCCTCTTCTTCTGGGATTTCCTCTTCCTCTGGAATTTCCTCTTCCTCTGGAATTTCCTCTTCCTCCGGAATTTCCTCTTCCTCCAGAATTTCTTCTTCTTCCGGAATCTCCTCTTCCTCTATTTCCGGCACCTCTTCTTCAAAAGTTTCCTCCGGCACATCATATTCCATATCTTCTGAAAATTCATCTCCCATATACTACTTTCCCCTCTTATCATGTATTTTCGAGATTTTTTTGAATCGTTACATCGTGTATTTTTATAGAAGTATGATATTTAATTCTCCGAAACAACTGCACCTTAACACAAGCCACTAATTCATCATCCAAAACCTCATCATTTAACTCTGCTTTAATCAGACTGCGAAGTTTTGGAATAACTTTTTTAATAATTTCAAAGTCTTTACTATCCTTTTTAAAATATTTATTAAAAATTCGGCGTGCCACTTCTTTGGCCAACATGCGGCGACCATATTCACAGGTAACATGACAATATTTTACATAAGAACATTCTGGATAGGGTCTTAGTTTATCCTGCTTATCCTTCCAATAAGTGGAAAGATTCTTAATCCCTTCATCTGACAGTGTAATCTGAATGTTATTCTGGAGACGATAATCCTCTGTTTTAACTTCTTCTGGTTCGTCCAATTTATTAAAGAAGAAAAATGCTTCGCCCGGCTTTAATTTAGACAATCTCTTTATCTGTACCTCATCCATACTTGCAGAATCCGCTAAAATTTGTTTATCTGTAGCCTCCACAAGACGAAATGCCATCTTTATGTCTGTAAGTGCCACAACATCTGTTGAAACTTTTCTTGGAGACTGGTCTGCAATAACAATTCCAACACCATAAGAACGAATCTCAGCCAACATGCGTTTCACCAATCCCTGTGCGATAGCACTCGGATTGGCATCTCCCTGTCCCCCATTGCTCTGTGCATCCAAAAGAACATGCGCCTCTTCCAGAAGGATTAAATTTTTAAGTCCTCCTTCCCCTACATAATTACTATTCACATATGCCAAAATGGATAATAGCAACAGCGAAATAAGAAGTGCTTTCTGGTCACTATTTTCAATGGCCGCCAGTTCAATTACGGTTGGCTTGGTCAGCAAGTCCTCAACGGGTATTGAAAAATAATTATCAAATAAATTCTCAAGAGAGTTTAAACGCACCACTCCTGCTCTTCCAATGTTCTTCGCATCTCCGGTATAACCAATAGCGTCAAAGGTTTCCTGAAAACACTTGATAAAATCTGTTATATTAAAAATCCGACCTTTATCCTCAATGGTATAAGTATCCAGCCAACGAAAATCTGAATAACAGTTGTTAATAGCCTCTTCAAATATTTTGTCAAGAGGTGTCGTCATTGACACACCTGCCGCAAATGCTGTCTTCAATGTTGACTTATAAGTTTCCAGTTTTACATTTTTAGGCGGTACAAAAGGATTATACACAAAAGGTGAAATAAAATTTTTTCCAGGTGTAAATACCTGCAAGTCCGGAATACTCTGTACCAGGGCACGATATTCATTCTTGGCCGGTTCAATAACCAAAAACGGAATTTTATGTTCTTTCCAAAGGCGATCCAAAAGTCCTACAGAAAAAGTTGTTTTACCAGAACCGGGTGTCCCTACAACCAGCATATGTTTTGCCAAATCCTTTAATGAAATTCCGATTTTGTCCCCTCTTGAAGAAGACTTTAAAGTACCGATCTCTATATCTCCTGCATTAATAATATGGTCTGCATACGTTTTGCTGGTTTTCCCGGATTCATTTACCGGAAGTCCGGCAGAAACCCGGCTGCTTCCAATGGGGAGACGGAAAAATTCCGATGCTTCTTCTGCGGTAATCATATACGGCAATCGGTAATACGCCTCAGAAAAAACTCCGCTGTTCCAGATTTGGCTCTCCCGTTCCCTTGTCATCAACACTTCATTCACAGCCCATGGCAAAGGATAAAAATTTGTATCTTTTTGCACTTCACCTTCCTGCAAATCAATAAACTTCATTTTCACAGGCTGCTTTGGCGTATTCAGCTGTGCATATACTCTGGAGGAAATTTCCGGTGCGCTTGTTTGGTTTCCATATATTAAGATATTATATAAAAAAAGCGGATTATTTCTTTGTGTGGCATAATATCTGTAAACTTCCGCGTTTTTTTCAGCAAGGGCAAAGCTCACATTTCCAATTTCTGCTGTTCCTTTTCCCAACATATCCAAAATCTGCATCATTCGACTGAGTTCTTCCTGTTCCTGTCCTTCCAATCGAGCAGGAATCAGCTGAAAAGATACTGCACAATCAGGATGTGCGGTTAAAATATTTACGAGCCTGCTTAAATCCTGTGCCGTATCTTGTATTATGTCATAGGTATAGCAAAAGGGAAGCATCTGATTTTGAAGATTTTCTACCCCTTCTTCCTTGACAAGTGCTTTGACAGAAGATGCTTCTATATTTTTAATTTTTTCTGTCATTTCTTCCATAGAACGTTCTTCATACTCATACTTCTGAAGTTCTAATGCAGACTGACAGGCACGCATAATAGCATCTGCTGTTTTCACTGCGTCTTCTGAAGATTTTTCAATAGAACGCACAAGCAAATACATTTTAATCTTTGCTTTATAGGGCTGATTTTCTACTTCTTCTGCAATCCAAAGAATCTCCAAGGCAGTATCTTTCTCTTCGCCTGACATGGAAGACTGTACTTTATAATTTTGATATATCTCTGCCAACAGGTTTCCCATATCTTTTTTATAATTTTTTACAATCTCAGCCTCTTCTGCATTGTTGTCTATAATCGAAAGATTCGGTATTGACGTAATTTCTATTACGCTTAAAGCAACTGCTTCATTATTTTCAAGATAACTAACTGAAGTTTTACTCATAATTTCCCCCTTTTTTTCCATTCTTACGGATAATCCTTTCCCCCATTTGGCGCATGACATCTTCCAAGTCTTTGAATCCCTTTCCATACTCCCCGCACAACTCCGTACTTTTCTATGGCCAGTATCATATATTCTGAACAGCTTGGTTCAAAGACACACCTAAGGCGTACCGCATCTGGTGCTTTATTTTGATACAAACGCACCATCCAAATAATGATTTTTTTAGAAATTACGGCCAAATAAACGATTACAGCAAAAAGGCTAATCCACCCTTTTCTTTCCAATTCCGGGCATAAACCATAAAGAAAAAAAGATACACTCAAAAAAGTCCCAAGTCCCCCCAGCACTGCATAGAATGGCTTTCGATAGTTTATTTCCGGTCTGTTTAAAGGATTTTCCGGTTTTGGGGGAGACGTGCTGTCTATGACCGGCGCCCCTCCTACATCATATGGAAATTTCATGTTCCCTCCTATAAAACAGGAGAAATGCCGCAGCACTTCTCCCTAAAACTTACTATTTTACAAATTTTCTCTCTCTGAGCATTGCCTTTGCAGCCTGCAGGCTTTGCTCCAAAGTTTCATTGTTACGCATTGAGAAGCTAAACTCTGTATTTGGAACAATAATTTTCAGTGTATCTACAATGTAATTATTTTTCTCTGCAGAAATTCCTTTTTTAATACAGCCGGTAAGATGTGTATCAATCTTCTCTACTACTCGCTGCTGTGTAGTAAAGCAGGTAATATCCTGATAAAAGAAATCCTGTGTAGTTTCCCATACATCATCACTGGTCATATCAAATTTATATGTATAAGTATAAATTTGTGTATCACTGAAGAAAATCCAGGAAGCTGCAAATCTGGAAGCAACGGCTTGAGTTCCTTCTACTTTTACCCATACATCATTGCCATCAAAGGAATCTTCAAAGGCATAACCACTTAAAACAATGGGCGGAATTTCTTCAATTTCACTTTCATCCAATGCAATCTTTGCCAGTGCCCGTTCTTTTAAGTTCAACCCATACAACTTATTAGCAACCGCCTGCTGGTATTCCGTCATGGTCATTTGCTTTGTTCCATTCATGCCTGACAAACACCCTGCTGTACAACCCTCATCTGCCAAAAAGAAATCAATGACTCTTTTCTGTTCCTGTGATTTTCCTCTTTTTAAATTTTCAATCAGCAGCTTCTGTGTGCTTTTCTCCATACCTTTATCTAAACATCCCATCTTTTTTTCTCCCTCTTTATTTTTTCTTTTTACAGACAACCTGGTCTGTCAATTCCCAGAATCAAATACAACTGTTCTACATCTGTTTCTGACAATCCCGTTTCCTGTGCTTTCACAACTAACTCCTGCCATGTCGGGCTGGTATTCAGAAATTTTTTTGTATAATAATCATATTTGATATACGCCCAGAAATAATAATAAATTCCCAGATTTTCAATCATCAGAGCAGCCTGAATATCTTCTTCTATTTTTTTTATAATAGAACGCTCTTTCATTGTGCATGCTTTTTTTCCATTCAAGCGGCAAATTGCTGCGTAAAAAAATGCCTGAGAATTATCAAAATTATCTTCTATAGCTTTTTCAAAAGCCTGCAAGGCCATCTCCCTTTTTCCAAGTTTTAAGTAGCACATAGCCACAGACATATTTAAATCCTGATTTTCAGGATTTTCCTCCAGCTGCTCTCGATAGGACCTGGCATATTTTTGAACCTCTGGCATAGGCATATCATATACACTGTTGAATGTCGTAATAATAACCGGTCTATGACAATATTTGCATTCTTTTTGCCCTGTATCCACGGGCGCCCCGCAACCCGGACATTTGATATCAATAACCTGATAAGCCATTTTTCTCCTCTCCTGTCAATTTATTCATTTTTTTATAATATTGAGATAATATATCAATTTTCTATATTTTACCTGCCATTTTTTTTGTTTTCAATATGTGGACAGTGTTGTGGACAGACTTTTTTCTATAATATAGTTTTTTTTCTTTTCTCAATGTTATACAATATAAACAAAAATACAAAGGAGTCTATTATGTCCAAATTTTCACAACTTCTTTCTCAATATATAGAAGAAAAAAATGTACGCATCTATTCCCTTGCTGAATACTGTGGAATTGACCGTTCTTTCATGTACAAAATTGTTCATGGGAAACGTACCCCAGGTTCTGCATCTACGGTAAATAAAATTGCCGATTATTTACGTTTGACTCCGGGAGAATGTCGTGAACTAACAGATGCATATTTTATCACAGTCCAGGGAAGTGATAATTTTTACAGGCGGAAACACGTTTTGGCCTTTTTAAATGATTTCAAGAATATTGTCAACAGGGATACTTTAAATTTATCCTTTTCTTTCCAGACCTCCTACACGCAAACGCTTATTCCCCTGGATGGTGAAACCAACGTTAATCAGGCCATATTCAATCTCGTTGCCTGGCAGGCGCAAAAAGAATCTGGTGAAATTCATATGCTTATCCAGCCCAAATTCCCCTTTCTCACTCAGCTTTTACTATCCATTGCCAGAAATTGTCATCAACTAACGATTCGCCAGTTGATTTATCTGAATAATATGGACTCCGTTAGAGAAAATCGGAAAAGCTATAATCTACATTGTCTGCAAAATATTCTGCCGCTGTGTACCTGTAAATATCAGTATCAGCCCTATTACTATTACGATACTGTTCCTTCTTCACTCGATAGTTTCCGGCTCTTTCCGTATCTTCTTTTAACAGATAATCAGGCTATTATTCTTTCGGAGACACTCCAAACTGGCTTCTTTACTTCTCAGCCAGACATGATTAGTCTTATAAAAAAGATTTTCAATCGCTACATGGAACAGGCTCGCCCTCTACTTCTAAAAATCGAAGATGTACATACACAGCTTTCTTCTATTCAGCAATGTGTAACCAGTTCTTCTATGGCCTATAATTTTCAGATGACGCCCTGCATGACAAATTTGCTCTCTTCCGAGTTCCTGAAGAAGTATCTGATTCCTACACTTCCTTCTCGTGAACTCTTTATCGCACAATTAGAAAACCATATAGGTCACGTAAATAGCCTCCATGAAGAACAGGAAGAAATTCTTATTTTTTCAGAAGATGGGATTGTAGAATTTTTAAATACAGGAAAAATAGAAGAATATCCTTCTTACATATATACACCGCCCTCATTAGAAGACAGAATTGACTTGATTCACCGTTTCATCAAAGAGTGTGAAAAGGACCGGCGTCATATGCGAATGTTAAAGCACACCATAGGAAGTGTTCGAAATGGTGCAAATATTTATTGTAATTCATGCAATGGGTATCTTCTTTTTACTCCTGCTGAATCTGACACGCCTATTTATCTAAACATTCAGGAATCCGGCCTTTTATCTGCCTTCTTGGATTTCTTTGAAAATATGGACCAGTCACTATTCTATCCGGAGGAAGAAATCCCAATTCGCTTAAAACAAATAACGGAACGATATTTATAAAAATCGAAAATCATCTATGGAAAAAATTAATGATTGCGGCCAGAAAGCCGTATCTTATAAAGAAAGAGCATCAGACTGAGAATGGTAAAATCGGTATTTTGATGCAGTAATCTCTCAAAGTGCCAATTTGCCCATTTTGAACGAATCAGAACAGCAGTTGAAGGATTAGAGCCACATGCCTAAGTGAAGGTGGCTCTAATCCTTCAACCGAAATACATATGTCCTTACTTGTAGTAAAATCCCGCACATTTCATATTCGTATCAAAGGATATGGTGAACATGATTTGTCCATCCTCATACTTCGCCAGTACCATAGCTGCCGCATATTCTGTTCCCGTGTCTTTATCCTTTGTTCCCTTTACCTCCACTTTGGAAAATTCCTGAAATTCCCCCTTGCCTTCCAGCACATAATCCAGGCTTTCCTGCAATTCATCAAAAGCCACACCGTTTTGCATAACCGGGGTAAACGAGTCCTCATAGACTTCTTTCAGATTTCCGGCATTGACTTTTTCTACGATTGCCTCTGCTGCTTCTTTTACTTTGTCCTCGTCAAATTTTTCCGAAAGTTCGGTTCCACAGCCGCCCAGGCAGCCCACAATAACTGCAATCATGCAAAGCATTACGATTTTTCTTATCTGTTTTCCTAATTTCATGTTTCCGTTCCCCTTTCTGCCCATTTTTGCATATCTTCATACAGCCGCTCTGTATCTTCTTTGGTTTCTCCGTTTAACACTATGGTCGGCCCTGTGGTTTCCAGGACAATATAAGACTTGCAATCCTTGTATACAAAAAGCATATAATCTCCATAAATTTCATTCCGAAAATGTCCTTCCAGCAGTTTCATACTTCCCAAACCATTGGTTCGTTTTCCAGGCTGCAGCTTATTCGTATGGGATATCTTTTGTATATCTTCCCTCTTTATTTCATAATCCGGCCAGTACGATGCCACAATTTTCATTTTTTCTCCGGCAAATCTGGTTTTTACATCTCCGGTAACAAGGGAAATACCGATAACGACAACCAGCAGAAGTGTAAAAATGACGCTGCATCTGTTGATTATTTTCACCATCCTCTGCTGTTTCCCACTCTCCATCCCTGTTTTTTCTTCTTCCGGTGGTTTTACTACACAAATAGTATTGCACAGCAGAATCACAACGATTGTGCCGATAGATAAATACACGAAAGCCAGTACCAGATACCAGTCCGGAGCCTGTTCCCCCAATACAGCTCCAAGCGCCAAAAGAAGCGTGACTCCGCCCATGTACAGACCTATGACCCGGCACAGACGCTTTTCCTTGTATTTTTTCTTTTCCTCTTCACTTGCAGTATTGTAACCTGCAATCAGAAAACTCCCCTTTCCCAAAAGCAACACTGCCGATAAAATCCCAAAGATACCAACCAATATCCACATCATGCTTTTTCCTCCTCCCTGGCATCAGGAATCAGCAGAATCACCCGAAATTCTCCGTCTTCCTGTTCTATAGTACACGTTCCCTCATACTTTTTCAGCGCCTCTTTTACATTCTCAAGTCCCAGCCCCTGATGTCCGTTTCTTTTATTTTTCTCTTTTGATTTTCCCACTGTATTCACAATCTCAATAACCAGAAATTCTTTTGATTTCTCTGCATGATTTTCATAAAAATAGCATTGGTCAAATTTACAGACAGCCCCCATAGCAACACTACTCCCGCCAGAAACAACAGGTAATAAAACAAATAACCTCCTTTCCCCTTGCGAATACGGGAAGTAAACCAGCACAGAAGCCCCAGCAAAACCAGTATATCCGGCACAATCCATTGGTACATATCACTTCCTCCTGCCTGCCAGATATTTGCTCAGAACCTCTTTAAACAAAGGGGACTGTTTCTGTGCCAGAGGAATTACCGTACCATTTGTCATATAAATCTCGTATCCTCTCATATTTTTAATTTCCCCCAGATTCACCACAAAACTTTTGTGGGGTGAGGCAAATCCGTATTCTTCCATCCGGTCTCTCACATCTTTCAGCCTTCCTCCCATTTCATAAGTCCCATCCCTGGCAGTTATAAAAATCCTTCTTCCGGAAAATTCAAAGAAGTAAATCTCCTCCGGATGCAGAAAAATCAGTCCGCTTTTTGTAGAAAACTCCAACAATGGACTTTTTCCTGTTCTTCCTCCTGGTAGGTTCTGGCATCCTCCACCTGAGCCAGAATTTTCTTCTTTGTCACCGGTTTCAAAAGATATCCAAAGGCGTGAACGGAAAAGGCTCTGCCCCCGTATTCGCTGTAGGCCGTCACATAGACAATTTTCAGCTTTCTGTCTCGAAGACGAATCCCCTGGCTGTTTCAATTCCGTCCATTCCTTTCATATCAATATCCAGGAACAAAAGGTCATAAGTTTCCGTCTGCTTTAGAAACTCCTCGCCGCTGAAATACACATCTATCTTTTCCAGGGGGTTGGGATACTGGTGTAGGATATCCATTAGTATGTCAGCGGCCCTTTTATCATCATCGCAAATTGCTATCTTCATTTTATGTATTCATCATACTGTAAAGAGCTGCCCACCAATTCCTTAGTGCGTCAGCCCTTTACACGCTTTTAATCTTCTAACCGAACAAAACGATTACAGAATATCTCTATTCAAGACAAAAGTTTCTTTAATTCTTACAAACCTCATCATAAAGATTCCGTCCCTTAGAATCAATCACTACAATCACCGGAAAATTTTCCACTTCCAGTTTACGGATAGCCTCTGTGCCCAAATCATCATAGGCAATCACTTCTGCCTTCTTGATACACTTGGAGAGCAGCGCTCCCGCACCGCCTACAGCGGCGAAGAAAACAGCGCCGTTTCGCACAATGGCATCTGTAACTTCCTGCTTTCTTCGTCCCTTTCCAATCATACCGGTCAGACCCAAATCCAGCAGTCTGGGGGCATACTTATCCATACGGCTTGCTGTAGTCGGACCGGCGGAACCGATGGGACGTCCCTCTCTGGCCGGAGTCGGACCCATATAATAAATCACATTTCCATCCAACTCAACAGGAAGTTTTTCTCCCCTGTCCAGAGCCTCGGACATTCTCAAATGCGCCGCATCTCTTGCAGTGTAAATCGTTCCCGTAATATAGACATAATCTCCTGCTTCCAGTGTCTTTACCTCTTCCTTATCCAGAGGCGCTTTCATATATCTGTCCATTCTCATTCCTCCCAAAGCATTATATGGTTCTGGCAATATGACGGTTTACATGACAGCAGATGTTCACTGCCACCGGAAGTCCCGCAATATGTGTCGCATAAGTATTGATATTCACTGCCAACGCTGTGGTATCGCCGCCAAGGCCTGCAGGTCCCAGACCGATTTCATTGATTTTTGCCAGCAGTTCCTCTTCCAGTTCTTTGATATGAGGAAGTTCGGAATGTGTACCGATTTCACGGGTCAGCGCCTTTTTCGCCAAAATGGCAGCCTTTTCAAAGGTGCCGCCGATTCCCACGCCTACCACAACAGGAGGACATGCGTTAGGGCCTGCTTCTCTTACCGTATTCACAATCGCTTCTTTTACGCCTTCCACGCCATCCGCAGGTTTCAGCATATGGATTTTACTCATATTTTCACTTCCGAAGCCCTTAGGCGCTACCAAAATCTCTACTCTATCCCCCGGTACCAGTTCATAGTGAATAATAGCCGGTGTATTGTCTTTTGTATTGACACGAAGCAGCGGATCACCCACAACGGATTTTCTCAGATAACCCTCCTGATACCCCTGGCGCACGCCTTCGTTTACTGCGTCTTCTACGCTGCCTCCTTCAAAGTGTACGTCCTGTCCGATTTTCAAAAATACTACGGCCATACCGGTATCCTGGCAAATGGGAATCATATCTTCCCCCGCAATTTCCAGATTTTCCAGAAGCTGTCCCAAAATCTGTTTTGCCAGAGGCTTTGTCTCTTTCTCGTGTGCATCTCTCATAGCCTTGTCCATATCCGGTGCCAGATAGTGATTGGCCTGTATGCACATTTCTTTAATATTCTGTGTCAGAAGTTCTACGTTTACACTGCGAACCATACTTGTTCCTACCTTTCTGTTTTACTTTGGCTGACCGCTTAAAGGTCTGCTGAAATCAATACGGTTAAAGTCCTTAATATCGTCGGACTGATGTTGTCCCAGCAGTCCAATCAGCATATAATACCCGTTTCTGGGATCCTGGGGATATTCCTTTACCAGAGTAAAGTCTCCGATTTTCCCGGTACTGGAAATATGCATTCTCGGTCCCAGACATTCCAGAATGTACGGACCAATCTGCACATGATGTTCATCATAATAAGAAACCGGCAAATCCTGCGCCACTGCTTCTTTCACCTTTTTTTCCAACTGAAACAAATTCACATCCGGCTTCTGCTCAAATTCCAGTACAAACCCATGACGCACATCGGAGCGGGGACCGTCCTGTGCATATCCCTCTCCCATGAAATGCACACACAAATCCTCCAGCGTATGAGCTGCTTTCCTGTAGACCACGGACTTATGTACAATCTTTGCAATATTTTCCGGAAGCGGCCCGAACATGTTGGGACGGGTAATGATGATTTCTTCCCCGATTCCTACCAACAGGTCTGCGTTTCTCTTCAAAAACGGAAATATCAGTTCAAAATGCTCCACAATTACCATTTTTCCGTTCCTGGAAGCTTCCAGAATAGCCTCTGCCAGCACATGCATCTGGGTAAATGCAGACTCAAACCGGATATCCAAATGATAGGTATGAGGAGAAAACGGGTCTTCCAAATCCTCATGAAGAAGAGGAAGGGGACGAATATTGACGCCTTCATCGTCATTGGTCAAATCCACCCCCGGAAACATTCCCTTAATCAAGAGGCTCTTTCCGGCTCCTGCGTCTCCGATAATTCCTATAATGTGGTCAAAGGGGCTTAAATACATCTGGCTTAACTGCATACCCAAATCCGCCATACGGCGATTGCCTCTGGGTGCAAAATAATAGCTGTACAGGTTTCCCTCCTGCATCTGTTTTGAATATGCCATACTTTTTTCCTCTGCTTTGCACAAAAGGTGCCGTATAAAGGGGCTTTTCAATCCTCACTCAATACGACACCTGTGTTTCGTCAACCTTTATTTCTGAGTTTTTCTTGCTTTTCTAAGAGCAAGGATTCTTTCCATTTCATTGTAAACAATCATAAAGCCTTCGTCAACACCCATGCCCGGTTTTGCAAGAATCTGGTCCGGTTTGGTTGCCATTGCACAGTTTACGCAAACCTGTGCAGAACGGTCTGTTTCGTTACAGGTACCGCCCTGGTAAGCGCCGAATCCTTTTTCTTTGCAGTAAAGAACGGCTTCCACAATGTTATTGATTCCGCCAAGGTCCGGTGTCTTAATCTGTGCCATATGTCCGGCTTTGTTGTCTGCAAAGTATTTTACATCTTCCAGAGTATTGCACCATTCGTCTGCCACTAACTCTACATCAATGCCTCTTCTGTCCACTTCTTCTCTCAGTCCCTTTAAGCAGAGCATCTGTTTTTCTCTTTCCTCTGCGTCCATAGGGCCTTCAATTCTCAAATGGAAGGGTTTTGCCGCTTCTTCCAGTTCTGCCAGATAATCCGCCATAGCCGGATAATTGTCTACGCCGAAAATTGCACCAATCGTACCGTATACGTCAATATGGAACACCGGCATATAATTTTCGTCATTGCGCAGCTTCAGCACACGGTCTCTTAACCACGCCACATACTCTTTTAAGATTTCTCCGTGCTCGCCCAGTTTTAACTTCACATTGTTAATCAAAGCGTGAGGCATAACCGCAGCACCTTTTAAAATCATCTTATCCGCATTGTCATAACGGCTGTCCCCGGACTGGGTAAATACAGGAATCGGCTCTTCTGAAACCGTTGTGCCGTATTCATCAGCAACAACCTCGCACATCAGACGCTTGCTGGATTTTGCCACTGCGTCCAAAATCGCCTGACTTACTCCATAGCGGATAGCGGTGTGCAGTCTCTTACCCTCCACCTGAATGTTTTCCAGCATTTCGCATAAGTTCTTAAAGCTGTCCGCCTCTTTTCCAACCAATTCCGGTTTGATATATTTGTCAATAATCGGAATAAAGTCTTCTGCCAGAAACAGCGGGTCACGTCCGCCTGCACCGGAATACTGTACGGCTGCACAGTCACCCCAGGCAATCTGTCCGTCCTCCAGAATCAGCATGACGGAAATGGCCTCTCCGGCCTGTCTTACAGACTTAAATCCCGGTGTAACGGTCTCCCCAAAATATGCAGCGCCGTCAGAAACAGCGCCTTTTTTAATCGCTCTCTGGTCATCAAAGAAAAATCCGGTTCTTGCTTTTGAACAAACTACGTCTACTATTTTCATGATACTCTTCTCCTTTATTTACCGTGATAAAGTAAACTTTCTTTCTATTTTCCTTTTATATTTTCTCTTTCGTTTCTGCCTCTCTCATCATTTAGGCTTACCAACTAATCTACCCTTACTGATTGCATACACGTCGTCAATCACCATCTGGAAGGAAGCTTTTCTCTTTTCCATCTTCGCACGGTGTTCAATCTTGCCTCTGTTGAAGTCAATGAGTTCCTGCGGAAGCGGAACGTGGGCGGTATTTAAATAGCGCACAGCGCCTTCATGGTCACGGGCCGGAAGCATTTTGCCGAAATTGTATTTACTCGGGGCAAACGGAATATCAATGACACCGGCTTTGACTGCGCGGATAACGCCAAGCGCCAGATCACCCATACCAAGTTCAAAGGTCTTGTCCACAATAGCACAGGTTTCCCCTTTGATGATGGCCTTTTCCAGTTCCAGAGCAGAGCTCTTTAATTCCTGGTCAGCTAACAGGGAAATGGCCTGTTTTGTACAGCGCAGCCCCTGTGCATTGGCTTCCATGGTCGGTACACCAATGGCTTCATGAGGAGTCTTAACAATTACCTTTGTAGCTTTTGCCAGAGCTGCTACAGAACTTCCCCAGGAAATAACAGCGAAGGCTTTTGCTTCGTCCTGTGGGAAGCCGCCCATCCACTGATGAAGTACGGAAGTAACGGTTACATCTTCGTATCCGTATTTTTCCAGGTATTCTTCTGTCAGTTCTTCCAGAACCCGAAGGGCTGCAACGTCCTGTACCAGGTTACCGCACTGGCCGTAACCTACGGTTACATTTTTTACACCCTGTTCTGCTGCCAGAAGAGCCTCAATAATGGCAACCGCATTGGACATAGACGGCGGAACCAGAGTACCGGTTAACGGTCCGTACGGCTCACGGTTAATGGATACGCCTGCTTCTTCGTAGATACCGGTCAGACGGTCTACATACTGCCAGTCATAAATGGTTCTCTCAAGAGGAACGTCTTTTGCATATGGAATATTGTAGGAAATACCGCCGCCTTCATAGCTTGTAAACCCTCCTGCATAGCAGATTTCTGTCAGCAGTCTGGCGTCCGGAGTACCATGGCGTACCTGTACCGGAGTATCCAGATTTTCAATAATCTGACGGCATCCGTATACACCGTGGTTGACGGCCGGAAAACCATTGAGCATGGATTTCTGTGTGTGGATAGACTCTTTAATTCCCACCTCTGCCTCTTCATAACGGTTCTGACGTGTATAAGAATCAATGGTTGTAGGAAGCAAATCTGCCTCACCCTGGTTCTGCAGATACTGCAGAAGTTTAATGTGTTCATCAATCAATGCTACACCGGCTCTTGGCTGAATCAGTGTTCTTCTCTCCTTCTTCGCTGCTGACAGCTTCCTGGAAAAGCTCTTTGATTCCGGCATATTTTTGTGATACTCAACCGCTTCGTCAAAATCTACATCTTTACCTGTCGGCCACTGTTCCAGAATTTCTTTTCGGATACCGTAAAATTCATCATCCGACAATCTTTTATTCCTTATGTCCATAATAAGCAATCTCCTTCTTCATAATTTCCAGCGCCGCTGTGGGATAATGCTGGGAAAGCAGTCCCATGGCCGCCAGAATATATTTTCTATCCACCAGGATTTCCGCATGCTCCGGGCGCAAAGAGCCGGGAGTGCTCTCATCATACAGAGCGTATTTGGCAATCTCCTCTGTATGTTTTGCATGTATCAGTGCACCGCCTGTGACTATGACGTATTTTACACGGCGCAAATCCTTGCCGCTTTGCAGATAAGTAAGTCCACAGGGGGTGTACACCTGTTCCAGAGAACCTGCGTGACGTGTCACCGCTGTCTCCACAGCCGCACAGGCCAGCGCATAGTCCATATTTTCCATTTCTTCGTTATCCGGAATATAGTCTGTGTGATTTCCCAGATATTCCACCAGTCCCGCAATTTTCTGGCGGTTGATACCGGATATTTTCGACAGTTTCCGGTCTCCTGCCGCTTCCAGAATCCCCTGGGCACTGTAACGCATACCAATGTCGCCTTCCACACTTCGTTTGGCATATGGCTCCTGCAGTCCCTTCATCACCGTAGCTGCATTGGCCGGATTTCCGTCTGCAATGGAATAGACATCTGTTGTGGCGCCGCCTAAATCCACGCCTACCAGTTCTCCAATGCCCCGGCAATCCTCCCAGCCGTCAGACAACAACTCCATGGCTGCCAGCATGGCAGAAGGTGTTGGCATAATAATGCCGGAAACCAAATCCGAAGCCTCGGAAAGTCCTTTTCCCTGCACAATTCTCTTCAGAAAAATTTCCCGTATCTGTTTCTGTGTGGGCTCAATGTTCAATTCACCAAGCCTTGGCATAACATTTTCACAGATATAAGTGGTTCTTCCCTCCAGAATTTCCTGACACTCCTCTGCTGCACAGCGGTTTCCCGCAATGACGATGGGGCAGTCATAGCTTAAATCTGCCAGCATTTTGGCATTATAGAGAATACACTCTGCGTTTCCCCCGTCCGTTCCTCCTGTCAGCAGAATAATATCCGGGTGATATTTCTCAATCTCCCGCATATCCCCTTTTGTCAGGTTAAAAGAATAGGTTTTCCATACCTTTGCACCGGCGCCCAGAGACGCCTCTTTAGAGGCCTGGGCCGTCAGTTCCGGTACCAGACCGATAGAAATCATCTTCAGTCCTCCGGCTGCGCTGGAGCAGGCATAGCGTTCCTCATATTCCATATGCCCCACTGTCTTTTCCAGGAGTTCCAGCGCGTCGCAAAGCCCGTTGTTAATATCTGTTTCCACTGTGGTATACGCTGCCGCCGTACCCAGAATCTCACAGCCTTCCACATCCACAGCCGTTACCTTGGTGTTGGTGCTGCCAAAGTCCACCAATAAGATTGGTTTCATTTCATTCACCGCCTCGCTTTATCAGTCCTCTGTCTTTGGAGCTTCCATGCCGAAATCTTCATACAATGCTGCAATGGTTGTTTCCGGCGCTGTACCCGGACCGAATACCCGGTCAAAGCCCATGGCTTTGAAACGTTTTTCCACTTCATTAAATGGCTGTTTTCCTACAACGATATTTCCTCCTACATATAAGAGAATATCCTTTAAACCAGCCTCGTTGCATTTGTCTCTCAAACCACGGCAGTCCAGCTCTCCGTGACCATAAAGAGAGGACACTAAAATGGCATCTGCGCCTGTCTCAATGGCAGCGGAAATATATTCCTCCTGAGACACCATAACTCCAAGGTTTGTCACATCAAATCCCGCATCCTCAAAGGCATGCTGGAGAATACTGATTCCCACTGCATGTACATCTGCGCCGATAACGCCGATGATTAATTTCTTTTTATCCACTGTAAACCGCTCCCTTCCGCTTTTTCTGATTTATAATACATTTTTAATGGTATCCAGTAAGGTTCCATCGCGGTACAGTACGTTTGCTACAACTCGTTCTCCCATTTCCACCCGTTTGGGGACACCCGCAATGTCCTCTGCAATCTGTTTCAATTCTTCTATATCTTTTACCGGCAGTCCGGCTTTGATTAATTTTTCCTTTAATTCCTTCTGTTTCGGATTCACGGCAATGCCCCTCTGGGTTACCACCACATCTACCGTCTCACCCGGTGTGGATTTGCACAGCACCTCATCTACAATCAGAGGAAGTCTGGCCCGGATAAGGGGCGCCACAATAATTGCCAGCTTTGCACCTGCTGCTGTGTCGCAGTGTCCGCCTGAACCTCCCATGATGTATCCATTGGAATCCGTATGCACATTGACATTGAAATTCACATCTACCTGGGTTGCACCGAGAATCACCACATCCAGACTGTCTACTGCTGCACTTTTCGCCGCCGGGGACGCATAGCGCATAGCCGAAATTTCCTGGTGTTTCGGATTTTCCCGAATGGATTCAATGGCTTTTAAATCAAAACACTGCACATCCAAAATCGTGTCAAAGTATCCTTTATTTGCCATATCCACCATGTAACCCGTAATGCCGCCCATACAGAAGCTGCCTTTGATGTGTTCCTTTTCCATCATCTCTTCCACATATTTTGCCACAGCCAGAGATGCACCTCCGGCGCCGGTCTGGAAAGAGAAACCGTCCTTTAAGTATCCGGAATGCTTCACCACCTGTGCCGCCAGACCTGCAATGCGAAGTCCTACAGGGTCACGGGTAATCTTTGTAGTTCCGGACACAATCCGCGCCGGGTCGCCAATCTGCTCTACCTGCACTACATAATCCACATAACCCTCATGAATGGAGGTATCTTTTAACGGATAAGGCACCAGGTTATCGGTCAGCACCACTACCTTGTCTGCATGCAGCGCGTCAGAAAATGCGTATCCCAGAGAACCGCAGGCTGACGGGCCGTATTTTCCGCTACAGTTTCCCATCTCATCTGCACAGGGCGCTGCCAGAAAAGCAAGGTCAATTTTTGAGGAACCATTTTCCATATCTCCGGCTCTTCCTCCGTGACTTCTGAAAATCACTGGTTTTGCCAGAATCCCTTTGGAAATCGCCTTTCCTACCTTTGCACCCATATAGTTACATTCCAGCCCTGTCACAACCCCGTTTTTGATATGTTCAATAATAGGTTCGTGAATATCGAAAATGGAACTTGCATTTACCGTCAAATCCCGAATTCCCATCCGGGCTGCTGCGTCCAGCACCATATTCAGCACATAATCGCCGTTTCTCATATGATGATGAAAAGAGATGGTCATTCCGTCTTTCAGCCCTGCTTTTTCAATGGCTTCTTTTACAGAACCGATTAATTTATTCATCTGCACGCACCTCCATAAATCGCTTCTTCCATTTCCAGTACCTGACGGGCACGTTTTACAATAGGTGCGTCAATCATCTTCCCTCTTAAGGAAATCACACCCTTGCCCTGACGCTTGCCTTCTTCGATGGCATCCATGACGTCATGGGCATATTCGATTTCACTCTCTGTGGGAGAGAAAACGGCATTTACAATATCCACATGCCTCGGCGAAATCACCGCTTTTCCTGCAAATCCCAAACTCTTGGCAAATTCGGTATCTTTTTCCAGGCCTTCCATATCCTCCACATCGGTAAACGGCGTGTCATAGGCTTCAATGCCGCAGGCTCTGGCCGCACATACCAGACGTGTTCTGGCATAAAAGATTTCCTTGCCCTCTTTGGTCCGTTTGCAGTGCATGTCTGCAGTAAAGTCTTCTCCTCCCAGAAACAGGCCGATAACCCGCTTATCTGCGCTGGCAATATCAAAAGCCTTTTCTACGCCAAGAGCAGTTTCAATCAGTGGAAGAATCTTCACAGAGCCTTCCTCCACTCCGGCTGCTTTCTCCACTTCTGTTATGTAATCTGCCACCTGGCGAATCATCTCGCCCCCGCTTACCTTCGTGGGCATAACCACATCCGGTTTCAGAGGAATAATCGCTTTCAAATCTTCTTTCCAGAATTCCGTATCCGTAGGATTGATACGAACTACCACTTCACAGTTGGGGAAAGACTGATATTTCAGTGCATTTCTCACCAGAATTCTGGCTGCATCCTTTTCGTCCGGAGACACTGCGTCTTCCAAATCAAAAATGATGGTGTCTGCACCCAGAGTATCCCCATTTATCAGCATATTGGGAGTGTTTCCCGGTAAAAACAGCATGGTTCTTCTCATAACGTTTCCACTCCCCCTCTTTTCAGTGCAGTTTCCATTCGTGCGCGTATGACGCAGTCTAAGGCACCTTTGTCTTTAATAAAGATTTTTCCCGTGGAAACATCAAATTCCTTTAAGGTTTCCAGTACGGCAGCCCGAATGGAATCCATATATTGATTCGCAACAACGGAGTCAATCTCCAGGGTCAGTTCCTTTTCGTCTGGCTCAATCTGAATAAACAAATCACTGGATTCCAGGGTTCCTGCTACTGCATTTTTTAAAATCTTCACAGGCTTTCTCCTTTCATCGTCTTCCTTCTTCTGTCTTACTCTGTTACACTTTTGGAAACGCCCGCCTGAGCCAGAATCTTCTGCTCAAAGGCAACCGCTTTTTTCTCCAGCACCGCTACTTCCTCAGAAGTTGCTTTTACAAATTCTTCGTCCTTAATGGATTCCAGATTGATTTTTACATTAAACAGCGCGCCCAACACTGCAGTTCTTGCCATCATAGTCGCAACCAAAGCATCGGTAACGGCTGTTTTATTTCCTTTTGTCACCATCACTTCCGCAAACGGAAGCACTTCATAAGCGGCTTTTGCCACAGATAAAGGCACGGCTACGGCTGCTTTTAATCCGTTCTGCATAGCTTCTGTACGGGCTGCCTTTTCTTCCTCTGTTTCCTTCGGAAGCGTCAGAGCCTGCATATACAAATCAAAAGATTCGCTGTCTCTTTTGATGTCGTCCAACAGCTGCTCGCAGATTTTATGCATAGGCTCTACAGCCTCTTTCATTTCTTCTTCTACTTCTGCGTATTTTTTCTTGCCAATCGTCAATCCCGCCACCATTTCTGTCAGAGCTGCTGCTAAAGCGCCAGCGAGGGCGGAAATACTTCCGCCCCCAGGTACTGGTTCATTAGAGGCTGTCTGCATGGCGAATTCTTTAATTGTCATATTTTTCATGGCATATACCTCTTATATTATTTTGAATTAAAGTCTTGTTTCAAGTACCTGTTTCGGGTCAAAGCCTTCAAATCCCAGGTAGTATTCTGCGCAGTCTACAATTGCCTGCAGCGGAATCAGACCAACGACTTCACTGCCAAGTACATTTACGCCGTAACGTCTTGCTTCCATACGAACGGTTTCAAATACTGTGTAAACAGATGTTTTTGTATAGTCTGTTAAGTTCATGGATACCTGCGCAATGTTTCTGTCCTCCAGCATAACGCCCATAGCTTTGCAGTAACGGAAGCCGCCTTTGATGTGACGGATTTTATCTGCGATTTTCTGAGCGATTTCTACGCTAGAAGTATCCAGGTTGATGTTGTAAGCAATCAGCGGCATTCTTGCGCCGATAGCTGTTACACCACCGGTAGGATGAATGGTGTTTGGACCAAAATCCGGTTTCCATTTTTCCTGGTCTTTCATTTTTTCTGCCATACCTTCAAACTGTCCCTGACGAACTTTTGCAAGATTTTCTCTGTGAGGAGCTGTAGCAGATTTTTCATATAAGAAGAATGGCTGACCAAATTTGTCTGCTGCTTCTTTTGCAACTTCTTTTGCAAGAGCGTCTGCTTCTTCTACCGTTGTGTTGCGGATAGGAATGAATGGAACAACGTCTACACAACCCATACGTGGGTGCTGTCCCTGATGTTTTGTCATATCGATTAATTCTACTGCTTTTCCAATCGCTGCAACCATAGCTTCTTTTAATGGTTCCGGTTCACCGATAACGGTTACGACACTTCTGTTGTGGTCTTCGTCAGAGCTGTAGTCTAATAATTTTACACCTTCTATATTGCGGAAGCAGTCCACGATTTTTTCGATTTTTTCTTTGTCTCTTCCTTCACTGAAATTCGGTACGCATTCGATAATTTTGTTCATAATTGTGTTCTCCTTATCTCCATTCTTTGTGATATACAGTTTCCCCTTTTTTGATAACCGTTTCTACCAGATTAATGCCTGTGTGATATGGCATAAAGTGGATAGATGGGAATTTCAAAATAACAATATCCGCCTGTTTTCCCGCTTCCAGGCTTCCCACGGTATCAGCTCTGTCTACAGCCGCCGCGCCGTTAATGGTCAGTGCGGTAATGACTTCCTCAATGGACATATTCATATAAATACAGCCAAGCGCTACCAAAAGAGGGATAGAATTGGTAAAGCAGCTGCCCGGATTCAAATCCGACGCAAGCGCCACTGCGCATCCTTCATCAATCATTTTTCTTCCCGGCGCATACTCTTCTTTCAAAGAAAATGCAGTGGCAGGAAGGAGGGTACTGATAACTCCGGCCTCTCTCATCTGACGGATTCCTTCATCGGAAGCCTTCAGCAAATGGTCTGCAGATACAGCTCCCACTCTGGAAGCCAGTTCTGCGCCTCCAAGCTGGTAAATTTCATCTGCATGAATTTTCAGCTTAAATCCCATCTTTTTTGCTTCTGTGAGATAATACTCGGAATCTTCTATATTAAATACATTTTTTTCTGTAAAGATATCAGCAAACTCTGCCAGGTTCTCTTCCTTTACTTTCGGCATAACCCCCTGAAGCTGTTCTTCCAGAAATTCTCTTTCTTTGCCTTTCCACTGAGGAAGAACACTGTGAGGTCCCAGAAAGGTTCTGACAATATCCACAGGATGGGTTTCATCCAGTTTTTTCATGACACGAAGCTGTTTCAGCTCTGTTTCACAGTCCATGCCGTAACCGCTCTTGCCTTCTACGGTGGTAACACCGAATTCCAGCATACGGTTCAACCGTTCTTCTCCTGCTTCTATCAATTCCTCTTCTGTAGCTTCTCTGGTAGGAACAACGGTGGCATTAATGCCGCCGCCCCGTTCCATAATGGACATATAACTGTCGCCTTTTAATCTCCAGGAAAATTCATCTGCCCGGTATCCGCCGAAAATAAAATGTGTATGAGAATCCACGAATCCCGGCATAACGGTTTTCCCTGCAGCGTCTATGACTTCATATTCGTTTAAGTCCACCTGTCTGTCCAGTTCCTCCGTAGTACCTGTGGCAACGATTTTATCATCATGGATAATCACAGCGCCGTCTTTAATCAGACCAATATCCGACATTTCTTTTCCGTGTTTCGGCGCGCTGCCCTTACAGGTAACCAATTCGGAGGCATGGCGTATATATCTTTTCTTCATGTTCTGTCTCCTCATAACTGTTTGCGGAAATTCTTAGTGGTGTGTATGATGATGAGGTTCTACCACCACGTCTTTGCACACTCTTTCAATCAATTCATCGTTTGCCAGGTATGGCATTGTGATGTAATCTTCACCATTTCTAATCTTGTTGTATTCTGCAACTGTTTCAATCGAATGTTCACATCTGCCCCAGCTTCTTCTGGATACACCAATCATAGTATCCCATGGAATAGCTGCCATTAAAATTTCGTCCACTCTTTCGCTTCCGTCCAGAACCATACCAAATCCGCCGTTGATGGATTTGCTGATACCAACACCGCCGCCGTTGTGAAGAGCTACAAGGCTCATACCTCTTGCTGCATTGCCTGCGTAGCAGTGAACAGCCATATCTGCCGTAATGTTGGAACCATCATAAATGTTAGAGGTTTCTCTGTATGGAGAATCTGTTCCGCCTGTATCATGGTGGTCACGTCCCAGCATAACCGGTCCGATTTCACCGTTTCTTACCATTTCGTTAAATTTCAGAGCGATATCTCTTCTTCCAAGAGCATCCTGATACAGAATACGGCACTGTGTACCAACAACCAGTTTGTTCTTTTCTGCGTCGCGAATCCAGATGTAGTTATCTCTGTCCTGGCTTCTTCTGTTCGGGTCAATGATTTCCATTGCTGCATGGTCTGTTTTTCTTAAATCTTCCGGTTTGCCGGACAGACAGCACCATCTGAATGGTCCATATCCATAGTCGAACAGCTCCGGTCCTAAAATATCTTCTACATAAGATGGGAAGATAAAGCCTTCGCTGGTGTCTTCTCCGTTCTTCGCAATATCTTTTGCGCCTGCGTCAAAGACTGCTTTCATAAATGCATTGCCATAATCAAAGAAGTAAGCGCCTCTTTCTACCAGAGTCTTAATCAGATGATAATGTTTCACCAGAGACTGGTCTACCAGTTCACAGAATTTTTCTTTATCATTTGCCAGCATTTCTGTTCTTTCTTCAAAGGTCAGACCCTGTGGGCAGTAACCTCCGTCGTATGGAACATGGCAGGATGTCTGGTCAGATAAGAGTTCAATCTTAATATTATTGTCAACTGCATACTGCAGAAGGTCTACGATATTTCCGTGGAATGCAATGGAAATGGTTTCTTTCTTATCCATGTATTCCTGAGCCACACGGAATGCTTCCGCTGCGTCTTCGATGACCAGACTTACCCATCCCTGGCTGTGACGTGTTTCAATTCTGGAGTAATCCACTTCCGCAACGATACCGACACCGCCTGCAATTTCGATGGCTTTTGGCTGAGCGCCGCTCATTCCGCCAAGACCGCTGGTTACAAATAAATGTCCGGCCAAATCGCCGTCCTGTGGAACGCCTAAGAATTTACGTCCTGCATTTAAAATCGTATTAAAAGTACCGTGAACGATACCCTGTGGTCCGATGTACATCCAGCCGCCGGCTGTCATCTGTCCATAGGAAGAAACTCCCATAGCTGTTGCTTTTGCCCAGTCTTCCGGATTGTCAAACATACCAACCATAAGTCCGTTTGTCACGATAACTCTCGGGCTGGATTCATGAGATTTAAAGAGTCCCATTGGATGTCCGCTCATCATAACCAGTGTGTGATGATGTGTCAGTTTTTCCAGATATTTTTTGATTAACTGATACTGCATCCAGTTCTGGCAAACCTGTCCGGTTTCTCCATATGTAACCAGTTCGTAAGGATAAAGCGCTACGTCATGGTCCAGGTTGTTGTCAATCATAACCTGGAAAGCCTTTCCTTCGATACATTCGCCTTTATATTCATCAATGGGTTTTCCGTAAATTCTTTCCTTTGGCATGAAACGGTATCCGTAAATACGTCCATGTGTCAATAATTCGTCCAGGAATTCCGGTGCCAGCTGTTCATGCAGTTCTTCCGGTACATATCTCAAAGCATTTGCTACTGCCAGTTTAATCTCTCTTTTGTTCAGTGTCAGTTCTCTCATCGGCGCTCTTCTGACACCTTCCTTAAAGGTTGGATATTCCGGTAACACCGGGTCTAACTTGATTACCATTGCATTTCCGATATCTGCATTGTTCATTTCACATCGTCTCCTTTGCTTTTTTTGTGATTGTATCATTCGCGCAGTCTAAAAAACGTCTATTTTCCTAATCAGCGCAGAAAAAGGCCTGTTTCTTTTGACGTTTTTAACCAAATTACCCAAAATATTTTTGTGTGATAAAGTAAAAGTGCACTAAAACATAGAATTTCTCCTTCGAAATAGGAAAACCAGAGAACGCCCGGCTCTGTGGGATTCTCTGGTTTTCTATTCTTTTATTCCTGGTAAGGTCTTATTTCCGGAATTTTCTCTCCCGCTCTTTTCATACACTCTTTCAACTTCTCTGCCAACTGCCCCCTAATATCTCTATAAACAGGATTTCTGACCAAATTCACACTTTCAAAAGGGTCTTTTTCCAAGTCATACAAATACTGCTCATAGTAAACATCTGCTCCAGGACATTCCCAAGGGTCTTCCTCTGCCACAACAGAATATTTCCATTTGCGTGTACGAATAGCACGCCCCACCTGACTTTCACTGATTTGAACAAACACACACTCTTGCCATTCCTGCACTTTTCCTTCTACCAAGTTTCTCAGCGAATGCCCCTGAAAATCTTCCGGTTTTGGAATCCCTGCACAATCCAACAGCGTAACCGGTAAATCTATCAAGCTTACAAGATTCTGAATACGTTTACCGCCCGTAAAACTTCCACCTGTTGCAATGAGCGGAATATGAATACTGGATTCATGACAGGAACGCTTGTATTCGCTGTTTCTGGTACAGAAATGACAACCATGGTCAGATGTATAAAACAATATTGTGTTTTCCCACAGGCCTTTTTCTTTCAATGTATCTACCAAATATCCTACATTTTTGTCCAAACTATGGCACTGCCCCAAATAGTCCGGATAATTTTCCTTCCAGTCTCCCTCTCCCTCCGTCATATCACCAGGAGGAGTAAAATTGCCGAAAAGTTCTTTACTTCCGTCCGGTCCCTCAAACCTACCATGGTCATTTTGATGATGTGGTTCGATCTGAGAAATGAACAGAAAGAATGGGTTTTCCCCCTGATACTTATGCAGATAATGGATCGCATAATTATTAACAGCATCTGCACGATATCCTATAAATTCGTGTTTTTTCCCAGTTTCATCAAAAACATATCCATCATAACCGTGGGAAGTAGCTTCCAGTACATCGGAAGCCATCCAATAGTCCCGATAACCACCCCTCCTGTTTTCAGGTACTGCTCTTGTCTCGAAGTTTTCTTCATCTTCCAAAGCCTCGTAGCTGCTGCGATTAGATGCCAAATGCCACTTTCCTACATACGCGGTCTCATAACCTGCCCGGCGAAAATAATCCGCCAATGTTGTTATGTTTTCCGGAAGCGCTTGTGCATTGCGATGGCACCCTATCTGTGTGGCATACTTTCCACTTTGCAGACAAGCCCGTGCAGGTCCGCATACTGGCTGACATGTAAAAGCCCGTTCAAAAAGAGTCCCTTCCTTTGCCAGTCGATCCAGATTAGGCGTTACGTCTAAAGGCTGCCCATAACACCCCAGCGTATCCCAACGCTGTTGGTCTGAAAAATAAAATATAATATTGGGTCTTTCCATATTTTTTCTCCTCTATTTCAAGCCTGTCGATACAATACCTTGTACAAAATATTTCTGTGCACACAGGAATAAGATAATCATTGGCACGGAAATTAAAGTTGCCGCTGCCATCATAGGTCCCCATCTCACTGTGGTTTCATCCCGAAACATAGTCAAGGCCAACTGGACTGTACGCATACTTTCTGAATTCGTCATAACCAGTGGCCACAGGTAATCATTCCATACCGCTGACCCCTTTAAAAGTGCCAGCGTAGCCAGAATCACTTTAGAATTTGGAATGTAAATAGAAAAATAGGTTCTCCATTTACTTGCTCCATCAATCATTGCCGCTTCATCCAGAGAACGCGGAAAATTTTCATAAAACTGTTTACACAAAAAGATGCCAAAAGAACCGGATACCAATGGAATAATAATTCCCGGCAACGTATTCATCAATCCGGAACCGCCAAATCCCATAAGGTTATTTCCTCCTGCAAGAGGAAATTTAGCCATAATCAAAAAAGTCGGCAGCATAGTAACCTGCGGCGGCATCATCAGCCCTACCAAAAGCAACGTAAACAAAATTTTTGAGCCACGAAACTGTAGTCTGGCAAAAGCATATCCCGCTATGGAATTAAACAACAGTGAAAACGCAATGCTCGTTATGGTAATCACCAAAGAATTCCGAAAATAAACACTCCAGTTTCCTGTGTATAATGCTTCTTTATAATTGTTAAAGTCAAAAGTTCCCGGCAGGAAATGAAAAACCGCAGAATTAATTTCTCCTGTAGTTTTAAAGGAGGTAGAAATCATCATTACAATAGGAAGTATCATAATAAAAGAAACTCCCCCCATACAAACCAACCAGATTCCCTTTGTCCATTTTTTCTTTTTCATCTCTTTCCTCCTATGAAACATCTATATCCTGACCTTTATTCCCAAATTTAAATACCAACATTGTGACGATAAGAGAAAATCCCAATAGCAACACAGCCATTGCACTGGCATATCCCATTTTAAATTCCAGAAATCCTCTGCGGTATATCTGATGAACCACCGTGGTAGTGCGATTCAGCGGACCACCGCTGGTGAGAATATTAACCTGCTCAAAAACTGCAAAACTGTTTACAATTCCGGTCACTAGCAGAAAAAAGGTCGTTGGTCTCAGCATGGGCCATGTAATATTCAAAAATCTGCGAATAGGACCTGCTCCATCCAGTTCTGCCGCTTCGTACAGAGATTCTGGTATACCTGTAAGCCCACCTAGAAAAATCACCATAGAATAACCGCAGTTTTTCCAGATTCCTACCAGAATCACACACAACATTGCCTGCTCCGGATTAATAAGCCATTTCTGAGGCGCAACTCCTATAAATTCCAGAAGCCTGTTGAAAAGTCCGAAATTAGGATTATACAGCCACAGCCATACCATAGAAACACAAACCATGGACATAATATTGGGAAGATACAAAGCAGTCCTGAAAACAGGAACCGCCCTTGACTTCCGGTAAAGCAAAACCGCCAGCAATAGTCCGATTGCCAACTGTATTGTCAACGTAACTGCCGTATAAAACAGCGTATTTTTCACTGCCGTCAGAAATTCCGTATCAGAAAAAAGCTTCACATAGTTTTTCACTCCCAAAAACTCAGGAATTGCATACATATTGAAGTCCGTGAGACTATAATATAAAACCATTCCAACGGGAATCAAAATAAACACAGCAAAAATCAGATAGGCCGGCAAAATCATTAAATAGGCTTCTTTATCACTCTTTCTGTTTCCGTAAACTCCCTGTTTCGCCATAACGCACCTCCTTACTGGTTGTCAATTTCCTCCTGAACCTTCTCTGCAGCCTCATTTAAAGCTGTTTTTGCGTTGCTCTGGTCATAGTATACCTGCTCCATAGCATCATCCACATATGTAAGGACACTGTTAAAATAAGGCACTTTAGGCGTACCTTTTCCATTCTCAATAGCTTCCATAATTCTAGGTCCGTTTTCCGGATTTTTTTCAAGATAAGGCTTTTCAAGAGAACTTCTAACCGGCGCAGCTCCTACCGTATCCATCCACAAATTCATAGAATTTTCACTGCACATATATTTCATCAATTCCCATGCACCTTCTTTCTGTTTTGAGTTCGCATTCATGAACATAAAGTGCATACCACAGAAAGTAGCACTGTTTTCTTCCGAAAACATTGGTACCATTTTAATTTTTCCTTCTAAATCTCCGGTATTAATACTATTAAATTCATTCTCATTGAGTATTGTCATGGCTGCTGTTCCATTATGAAACGGATTCTGGTCAGACTGTGTATTATCCCATTCCACCAGCCCAATATCCTTTAATTCTTTCATAAAATTCAAAGCCCCTACTGCTTCCGGTTCATTGAATAAAATTTTATCGTTTGACTCATCCACCAGATTCTCAACCCCATTTTGCATTGCAAAGATTTGCAAATACTGATTGATGTTTGCACCGCTGGTGGGAAGTCCAAATCCGCACTGTGTAACATTTCCCGATTTATCTTTTACTAGAAGTTTCTCATGAGCTTCTTTCAGTTCCTCCCATGTAGAAGGTGGATTATCCGGGTTCAACCCCGCCTTTTCAAACAGCTCTGTATTAATCGCAAACATACGGGCATCCGGTGTATAAGGAATTCCATACACTTTTCCTCCAATGCTACCAGATTCGATAACGCTGTCATAAAAGTCTGCCATATCGCCCCAGTCCGCTACATAATCATCAAGGCACTCATACTGTCCCATTGGCACTCTGGCGCCGATAGAAGATAAAGAATAATGAATTACATCTGCAGCTGTTCCTGAGGCAAATCCTGTGTTTAGCTTTGTCTCAAAATCATCTCCCCATGGGGCTTCCTGATATTCTACTTCATACTCTGGATGTTCTTTTTCAAAACCTTCTATCATCTTCATAAATGCTTCTTTTTTGTAATCCTCTGTTCCCGCTCGTAAAAATACCAGTTTCTGTTTGTCTCCTTTAGAACCTCCGCCTTTCTCAGCAACCAAATCTTCATTCCCACCAGAACATGCTGCTGCGGACATCAAAACAGTTCCCGTCAGTAAAGTGCTTAAAACAACTTTCCATTTCTTTTTCATAGTTTTTTATTTCCTCCTTAATTCTCTTGCTAAATTCTATGTTTATTATACACAATACCCAATTTTTATCTATGCAATTTATATATGTAATCCTGTCATATATTTACTTTTTCTATCACTTTTTTCCCACTTTGCACTATTTCCTTCTGTATAGCACATTATTTTGTTTTTTATTTTGTTTTCCTTGTAAAATCTTTGTCTTTTTGCACAACAAAAAAGTCCGGTTTCCAATATTCCGGACTTTTTGACTCCCTATGTTGTTTTTCTGAATTCCAATGGCGTCATTCCTGTATTCTTTTTAAAAACCTTACTGAAATAAGCAGAATCCGGAATCCCAACCAGACATCCAGTCTGATAAACACTTTGTTTTGTTTCTATTAACAACTTCTTTGCTTTTTCCATGCGAAAATCTAATAAATAGGTATAGATATTTTTTTCTGTTTCTTTCTTAAATAAATGTGAAAGATAGCTTTTATTCATATGGACGTGCTTCGCAAGTTCCTCCAGGGAAATATTTTCTCTGTAGTTCTCTTCAATATACTGTATAACCTTACAGACCGCTTCACTATAAACAGGACGGGAAGCCTTCAGTACTTCTACAAACTGCTTCATATACACCAATACCCTGTGTTCCAATTCCCGTATACTTTTGCAATGGCTGATTAAAATAAATTCATCTATAGAAAACTTTTTTCTCTGTGTCTCGTCCAAGTGATTCCAATAAATATTCAAGATAAAATCTAACAACAGATGTCTGACTAACGCCATATCCGGCATCTCTTTTCGGAACATATCGAATATCTCCTGCATATTTTCCAATGCGCTGTCATAATCGTGTTCCATCCATATTTCCTCTTCTCCCTTAAACCTGACCTCCCAAATCTGCCCTTCTTTCCCCGTTTCTTTAACACAAGCATAATTCAGCACCCCTGTTTTTTCGTAAAATTGCTGATAATCAGCCGCTTTTTCTGCTTGTTTGTATATCTTTTTTAAATCCTCGCAGTCTTTTCCGATTTCTCCTGCATTTAAAGATATACAGCTGTTACCAAAAGATATAAAGGTCTCAAATATTCCCAAAGACAGCTTCTCTATTTCAGATTCCCCCACTTCTGCAAGAAGCAATGCCTCACTGTCTTTTCGCAATACACAAAAAACCTTCTGCTTTTTTTCTTGAAAGAAAAAATCAGTAATTTCCTCTACTCGATTCATATTTAATGTCTTATTTGCATTTCTCAAAAGCATAATAGTAAAGTAATTTCCTCCCCATAATCGTTCCCAATCCAACAATATTTCCGGAGTAATTCTTACGTCATCTCTTAGAAAATTCTCCAGAAATTCTTTTACCTCTCCTTTCTTCTCCGCCTGTATATCTGCTTGATTCTCTGTATTTTTCAAGACCTCTTCAGCTCTTTGAATACAGTTTTCCAACTCTTCTTTTACTATTTCTGATTTTAATAAAAATTCCTTAACCCCCAGTTTCAGAGCTTCCCTTGCATAGGAAAAATCATCATAAGCACTTAATATAATAGTATAGGGCAGCTTTCCTTCTGTTTTTAACTGCTTTAGCAGCTCCATACCATCCATTACCGGCATACGTATATCCGTAAACAATATATCCGGCATAAATTCCCGGCAGCAATCCAAAGCCTGTTTCCCATTTATACATATTGCTGCGATCTCATGTTCCGGAAATAGCAATTCCACATTTTTCTTCATCCATTTCAAAATAATTTCTTCATCATCTGCAATTACAATTTTCACGTTTCTTCCCCTCCCAAATGCAATACTGGTATCTCCATTTTAAAAGTCACGCCTCCATTTTCATTAAGAAAGGCGTGCAAGCCGTATTCTTCGCCAAAATTTCTTTTTATTCTCATTTGTATATTAGAAATCCCAATTCCGCTGAACTGTTCTTTCACTTTGGGAATTTCCCGGCTTTCAATGCATTTTTTGATTCTTTCTAGGTCCACACCTACTCCATCATCTTCCACTTCAACAACAACTTTCTGTTCTCTGGAATATGCACGAATCCAAATATGTCCCTTTTCGGTTTTCATATTAAAGCCATGTGAAATACTGTTTTCTACCAGAGGCTGAATCAGATTTTTCAATATTCCCAGTTCCCCAGTCTCATAATCTATGATGGTTTTCCACTGAAATTTATCTTTATACCTCAATGACATCAACGTCAGATACTCTTCCGTCATATCAATTTCTTCTTTTATAGAAATCAATCTCTGCTGATTCGCAAAGGCTTTTCTCAGCAGTTTTGAAAAGGATAAAATCGCTTTATCTGCCTCTTGATATTCCTCCATCTGTATCATAAAACGAATCGTAACCAACGTATTATAAAAAAAATGAGGATTAATCTGTGCCTGTAAAGCCTGTATTTCCAGGGTATGTTTTTCCTCCTGTTCTTTTTCCAACTGCTGCATAAGCTCCTGTATCTTGTCCAACATAGTATTAAAATTCCGATATATATCCTGAAACTCAGCCTCATAATTCTCCAAAATTTTTGCCTTTAAATTTCCTTCCGAAACTTCAACAATATTTTTGTTCAACTGCTTCATTCTTCCCGCTATAAAGCTGCAATTATAAAGCACTATAAATGTAAGAACAAGAAACATAGCTGCACCAAGTCCTAAAATCAATCCCACATAAAAAGACCAGCTGCTCTGATATGGTTCATAACTGATTAATTTCCACCCAGTTTGCTCAATACTGCTAAATCGAATATGACAATTTTGTCCCTTTACATGACCAAGAAAAAATCCCTTTTCATTTTCTGTGATTTTTTTGTAATAAGAATTATCTTCGATGGCATTCCCATAGAGTATTTTATCTGAGGCATAGATAATTTTCCTATACTGGTCCATAACAATTGTATTTTCTGCATTCTCTCCGGTTTCAATCGTATCATCTCCCCAAATATTGTGAGAAACGGCTACAATCATAGTCCCTATTTTCCTTCCACTGTTCAGATTACGGATATTACGAACTGCAAATAGCGTATCCTCTTGAAAGTTATTTTGCAGTAAAGGACTTCTATATTGCGGCAAAAAATAAATGGTATCATTGCCCTGCCCCATTTCTGAATACCAACTTTCCTCCACAATCTTTTCAAAAGTCGGTCTATCACCTGTAAATTCTAACGAGTTTTGAAAATAACTGTTTCCATTGCTGCACAATATCATAATCTGATACTGTCTCTCCGGAAATAATTCTGTCAGTTCCCTCATTTTCCCTTGAATTTTACCTTGAGCCTGAGTCGCCTCATACCCTGTAAGTTGCTGCTTCTCTGATAAAATATGGTTTATTTCTGAATCCAGATATAACATATTTGTTATCTTTATAATCTCTGTATTTCTGTCTGCAATATTACTGCACCTTTCCTCCACTGATGCCAGTTTACTCCGATTCCATTCATAATTGCTATTTCTGAAAGCCGCTATTGTCAGAATAGAAAACAAAATAAACAGTGGAACAACTATCAAAAAATCAAAAAAAAGAACTGTCTTTTTAATACTATGCGGCTTTCTCATCTTCCGTTTCTCCTTCTTCCCCTTTTCATTTGTTCATTGTAGCAATTTCCCCTTATATTTTCAACTATTTACCAGACATATTCACACAAAAAAAGACTGTTATATCGGATATTCAGAAAATCATACCCAAATATAACAGTCTTTTCTCATTTATATTGTGCTCTAATTATATTGCCACGAGCACCAATCATCTCATTTCGTCTATCTACACCCGCACTCTGCAAATCCCCAATCCTGTTTCTTCCTTGCCGCTATTTACCAACACAACACTCTCTTTCCAATCCTTACACAAAAGAAGTTCTCCTTCTTCTGCTTTGCAGTCCGCTGCTTCTGCCTTTCCGCACCTCACATACACGGCCAGCAGATTTTCTCCTGCTTTCGGCTCTAATTTCAGACTTTCCCCTGCTTTTAAACGTGCCGTTTCCATTTTCCCCTCTGCACCATTTTTCAACATCAAATTAAAGTCCGTCACCCTTCCGAAACTCACGGTAGGTACACCGCCGTCAAAGCAGTCTACCTCATAAGGCTGCAAACACACCCTGTCTGCCTCTCCGTGAACCATCTCCAGATTTCCCTCAAAGATACTGAGGTATCTCTTTACCCCCGGCAGACTGGTAAAATCCGACTTGTCCACTTCTACTGCAGCACTGCTGATACGGCATTGAAAATTTCCTTCGCTGTAACTGCTGTCTTCCGGATACAGATACAGTTGTGTTGTACTTCCTCCTGACCAGCGTGAAGTCTGAAATTCTGCTTTTTTTCTTACGATGAAATAATTGCCCATGGTCCTTGTCCCCCTTGAAATAATGTTTTGCTTTTATAAATAATCCTGTATGGTAAATTTCGTTTGTTCTTCTATTTGCTCAGCCACTAACGCTTGACATACTTCTAATGATAGCATACTCCCACTTTTTCCTCAACTCGCTTTTCCCCTCTGCATAAGAGAAAAATTTTTACTGTAACACAAACAGAAAACCAGAGAACGCCTGGTACTGTGGTTTTCTCTGGTTTTCTGCTTTTTATACTATATGTTTTTTAAAACGGTCCATACCCAATCTGTACTGCTATAATCAATGCCGCAAATGCTACTACCCACCACAACAGGAACAGCGGTACCAGCCATTTTGCCCACTTGCCCCATGGAATTTTTGCCATTGCACAAGCTGCCAAAAGTTCTCCCCCCGTAGGTGCCATAACATTAGTAAAGGCATCTCCCAACTGAAAAGCCAGTACTGAAGTCTGCCTTGTCAGTCCAATCAAATCTGCCAATGGTGCCATAAGAGGCATTGTAATTGCTGCCTGTCCGGAACCGGAAGGAACTAATACATTAAACAAATCCTGTACCACAAACATTCCGCAGGCACTTAATGTCGGCGGCAGACCATCCAGAAGCCCAGCCAGCGCGTGAATAATGGTATCCATGATATTAGCGTCTTCCAAAACAATCAGCGCTGCATTGCAAAGTCCAATCATAACACCCGCAAAGAGCAGATTTCCGCAACCTTTTAGGAATTCCTCTGCAATCTGTCCTGGTTTCAATCCCCCAAAAAGACCAGCCAGAATACCGGCAATCAAAAATAGTGCTGCCAATTCGTCTATGTAAAATCCAAACTTCACTATACCAACTACCATAGCTATCATAACCCCTAAAAAGGTCAGCAGCACCAGTTTCTGTCGAAAAGTCAGTTTCACCTCTTCTGTCAGGTCGATATCGGATTCTTTCCCTTTATCGAATTCGTACACCAGACTTGCCTGTGGATTTTTCTTTATTTTTCTTGCATACAAGGTCACATAAGTAATACTCACCGCCATCAGTGCCAAAAATACGCAGGCTCTGAATCCGATTCCGGAAAACATAGGCAATCCGGCAATTCCCTGAGCCACACCTACAGTAAACGCATTTGTCATAGCCCCTGCATAACCAGAAGCTGCGGAACAGAAAATAATCCCCAACGCTACCAGAGAATCAAATCCCATAGCCAGACATACGGCCAACACCAAAGGAACAAAAGCCAGAAACTCTTCAAAGTTTCCAGCAAAGGCAGAACCACACCCAAAAACCATCATACACACAGGAATCATCAACAGTTCTTTCCCCGCCATTTTCTTTACCACCAGCGTCATTCCATTGTGAATAGCGCCCGTAGCCTCCATAATCTGAAACATTCCACCTATGATAAAGAGAAAGAAAATAACATAGCTTGCTCTTTGCAGTCCCAAAGTCACAGACTTAAAAAGAGGAAACAGACCTACCGGATTCTGCTCTACATAGTGGAACGTATTCGGGTCTACAATCTCCCTTTCCGTAACTGGATCCAAAACTCTGTCATACTGCCCCGCCGGTACCAGATATGTAGCAATTGCACAGACAATAATAATAATTGCCAGCAATACCATAGGATTCAATGCCTTCATTTGAATGTTCTTCTTTTTCTTTTCCATTGCTGCACCTCCTGATATAAAATCGAACTCCCTTCTTCATTGTCACTCACTATCGTTTTACTACACTAAACCATAGCATAGACACGTTTATTTGTCAATCGTGTTTATGTCATTTGTACATTTCTTCTATAATCTTTTTTAAAATTTTGTACATTTTTTTCGTAGAAGAAATGCTTAACTTTTCTTGAGGGGAATGAAGTCCTTCGCAATTTGGTCCTATAGAAATAGCATCCAATTCCGGCATAGTTTCAAAAAAGCAGCCACATTCTAAGCCGGCATGTACACAGCGGGATATTGGTTTCTGTCCATTTTGTTCTATAAACACTTTCACTGCAAACTTCCGAAGTACAGAGTTTGCATGATAATCCCAACCGGGATAAGCAGAATGTACCTGAGAACTTCCTCCCATCATTTCAGCCAGATGTTCAATAACCTGTGCAATATAATCTCTGGCAGAATTTCGGGCAGCACGAATTTCATATACAATGTGAAGCATACCGTCTGTCAGATACAATTCTCCCATGTTATCTGAACTGCTTACCAGATTTTCCATATCACTGTTCATCTCAAAAATATTGTCTGGTGAAAACATTATCATATGGATAATTTTTTCCGCATCATGAACTTCTGTTATCTGCCCGTTATATGGACACATTTTTATTTCCAGCTTTTCTGCTGCACTTAGATACTCTTCCTTTAAGTTTTTATACACCTGTCCACACTTTTCCCTTGCCTCCTCTTCCTTATCTTGGGGCAATGCCAGCACCAGACTCGCTTCTCTCGGAATGGCCAGACGAAACGTACCACCTTTTATCCTGGCAATTTTTAGTTCTGTCACCTTTTCCAATTCTAACAGTACTCTTGCCAAAAACTTATTTGCGTTTCCATGCCCTCTATGTATGTCTTCTCCCGAATGACCGCCTTTTAATCCAGTAATGCAAAGTTCAAAAAGTTTCCATCCCTCTTTCTTTTCCTCTCTGTTTAAAGGTATTTTCACTTCTACAGCCTCTCCCCCACAGCTTCCACACAGAATTTCGTTATCTTTGGCATTATCCAAATTAATCATCCTGGTTCCCTGCAAAAGGCTGGTGTCAAACCCTGCTGCTCCTGACAAATCTTCCTCTTCCGCTGTAGTCAGAAGCACCTCCAACAGCGGATATTCGCCTTCCTCTTCCAACAACGCCATGGCCAACGCCATACCAATTCCATCATCTGCCCCCAGCGTAGTTTCTCCTCCTGTTGTCAGATAATCTCCTTCTATGTTCCAGGGAATAGGGTCTTTAGAAAAATCATGCGTGGATGCTAGAGCTTTTTCACAAACCATATCCATATGTGCCTGTAAAATAAGTCCCTCTTCTTTTTCCATTGCCTTAGAAGCGGCTTTTCGTATCAGTACATTATTGTGTTTGTCTCTCACAACGAATAATCCCCTTTTCTGGGCCCATTCCACCAGATATCTGCTAATTTGCTCCTCATGAAAACTCTGTCTGGGAATCTGACTGATGCCGTAAAAAATCTCAAACACTCTGTCCTGTAATAAATCCTCTATTTGTTTTTGCATACCCATATATACCGCTCCCTTCTACATATATATCTTTTATGTGCCTGATATCCTCACCTACTTTTGAGGCGCTGCCTTATCCATAATATAGTCAAAAGTTTCCATAACCAGTTTCATCTGTTCCTCTATCTGTCTGGTATCATGTCCCTGCCAAGCATCGTATAAGTAGGACTGAAACATTCTTGTCATCAGAACAACCGTTTGATTCACGTTTTCTTCTGCCACAAATCCCTGTTCCACCAAAGACGGCATGATGGCTCTGTCCCTTTCCATAATTTCTCCCTGCGTCAGCATTTTAATAATATCATCATCGTGATGTCCCAGTTCATCCGGAAAAAGTTCATAGTATATTGAAATGACATTCTTTAATTTCTTCTTATACTTTCCATAAAAGAGATAATAAAAAATTTCCGGTCTTTTTAAACATGTCTTTCCAAAAACCTTATAGATTGTCCTATACCGTTCCAGTGCATTCATAGAATCTTCCAGCGTATTTTCCAAATCTACAATATATTGCTTTAAGTATCCCATAGAGGCAAATATCACTAACTCTTCCATATCTTCAAAATAATTATACAAAGTAGCACTGTTATATCCTGCTGCTGCCGCTGCTTTCCGCACAGTCAATTTTTCCACCCCTTCGGATTCAATCAATTCTTTTGCGGCAGTAATAAAATAAATCATAACCCGCTTTTGTTTTATATTTAATTCTTTTCTCATACAGGAATTCCTCCATTTCTACTCGTAAATCTTTCATTTTATAAACACAATTATATTTCGAACATGTTTAACTGTCAAATACAATTCCCTTATATTCTTTAAATTTATTGACATTTATAAAAATCATGATTTTGGACACTTTTATATATCGTTTCCTGCTGTTCTCTTTGTATCGAAATTATTTTTTCAAAATGTGCCATTTCCATTTTCCCCTCATTGCCACCCCCGCCTTTCTATGTTACACTGTTTTTATCACAACTCGGAAAAGGAGGACCCACTCATGGATTCCGAACATTTTTATTTAGAAGAAGGTTTCCCGTTTCACGGAAGAAAACTGGAAAAACTGAAAGTCTTTTTATCCCAAAATGATTTATCTTATGATACACAGATTCAATACACTGTACTGTTAAAAACCCAGGATGGAGAACTGGCAGGCTGTGGTTCCCGCCACAAAAACACTTTAAAATGTATTGCCATTAATCCTAAATTTCAAGGGGAAGGCTGCCTCTCTCTCCTCATGACCCAGCTTATAAAAAATGCTGCTGCAGAGGGTCTTTCCCACTTGTTTTTGTTCACAAAACCCATATATCTGCAGATGTTTTCCGACATGGGATTTTACCCTATTACTCAGACAAAGGATATGCTGCTTATGGAGAACCGCAGGGATGGAATCCGGGAATATGTAACCAGAGAAGCTGCTCTTTCCCCTGCCAAAGAAGGTAAAAGGATTGGCGCCATTGTCATGAATGCCAATCCTTTTACCAACGGTCACCGGTATCTGGTAAAGACTGCGGCTGCTATGTGTGACCTGCTGCATGTCTTTGTCCTGTCTGCGGATTCCTCCGAATTCCCGGCAGATATCCGCCTGAAACTGGTAAAAGAAGGCTGTACAGATTTTCCTAATGTACAGGTGCATGGAAGTTCGGAATATCTGATTTCCCACGCTACTTTTCCCGACTATTTTCTAAAGGATAAAGCCACGGTTTCTGACAAAACCGCTCTTCTGGACCTGATGATTTTCGGAACTTATTTCAAAGAAGCTTTTCATATCACCCGGCGTTTTGTGGGAGAAGAACCCTTTTCCGCCATCACAAAAGCCTACAACGAACAGATGAAAAAAACGCTTCCCGTTTATGGAATTGAAGTAACAGAAATCCCCAGATGTGCATATCAGGATACCATTATCAGCGCCACTTTCGTACGGAAAAAGTTTTTAAGCAAAAATCCGGAAGACCTAAAAGAACTGGAAAACTTTGTGCCTGAAACCACCTATGCCTTTCTGATTTCCCCGGAGGGACAGCGTTTAAAACAACAATTAGCAGCCACAGGAGACTTATCATGAACCATTCCGTATGGGCCAAAGGACGCCCTATTACCCTGCCCGAAATTTTAGACGCAAGAGAAAAACGCGCATACCTTCAACAGGAAATGCTGCAAAAAAGGCCCCGTTCTCTGCTGAGCTTCACCTTAAATATCGCCGGTCCGGTGAAGGTATTCCCCTATACCAAATGGCTGTATACACTGGGATATGACCTCATTCACCAAGGAATTTTCATACTTCGTGGAAAGATTTTAGAAGAAAAAGAACAGAAAGAAAACACCGGGTACGAAGCTATTTTTGCCCTGGATTTGGAACCGGAACGCATAAAAGAATATCTGCTTTTTCAGGAAGAAAACCACCCTCTGGGGCGGCTCTTTGACTTGGATGTACTGCGTCCTGACGGCACAAAAGTCTCCCGCCGGGAACTGGGATTTCCGGAACGCACCTGCCTGATTTGTCAGAATCCCGCTTTCCTCTGCGGACGTTCCAGAACCCACAGCGCCGAAGAACTGATACAGCACACTGTACGACTTATAGACAGCTTTTATTGTGAACGCATGTCTGTTCATGTTGGACTTATGATGCAGAAAGCCCTGTTTTATGAAGTGAACACTGCTTTGAAACCAGGGCTTGTAGACCGCCTGCACAACGGTTCCCACAAAGATATGTGCCGGACTACGTTTATCCGCAGCGCCTATGCCCTCACCCCTTATTTCATAGCCTGCGCCAGAGAAGGACTGACCTTTTCCGGCACTTCTGAAGAACTCCCCAGGCTTTTCCAGAAGCTCCGCACACTGGGAGTTCAGGCAGAAAACCATATGCTGACTGCCACCGGAGGAGTAAATACACACAAAGGAATTATCTTTTCCGGCGGAATTCTCTGCGCTGCAGCAGGCTATGCAAAAGCTTTTCATGCCACAGATTTTTGCGCCCCGGATTTTCCCGCTCTTCTGGGCAATATCTGCCGCTTTATGCTTACAGATTTGCTTCGGGATTATGACCACATCAATCCCCTTGCGCCCAAATCCAACGGTGAAAAACTCTACCTGCTTCATAACATTACGGGCATAAGAGGAGAGGCCTGCAAGGGATTCCCTCACCTTTTAACAGAAGGACTGCCCCTCTTTGAGAATGTCAGAAAATCCGGTTTTTCACTGAATGATTCCGGACTTTTCGTACTCCTGCATTACATAGCTCACACCGAAGATACGAACCTCATCATCCGCAGCAGCTATGAAACTGCATTAAAAATCAGAACCGAACTTTCTGCTTTCCTGGAGGCTTCTTCCTATGAACAGCAACTGCACATTTTACCTGATTTAGACCGCTGTTTTACAGAAAAAAACATCAGCCCCGGCGGCAGCGCAGACATGCTGGCTCTGACCTATTTCCTGTACTTTCTCATGAAAAATGCCTGCTGCTTTACCTAGCAGACAGGCATTTCCTGAACAGATTTTCTTAAAAGAACAAGTTCAGCAGTCCCAGGATAAAGCCGATAAGAGCCCCAAGGTTTACCACTGCATGCAATTCTTTTTTCATAATTCCCAGCAGAATATGCTCTACTTCCAGTACATCCATCTCGTTGATTTTATCCTCAACCACCTGTGCAATGTGGAATTTTTCAGCCAGTTCTCCCGCCTTTTCTCCCACGAACTTCACATAAACAGCTTCTACCAGTTCCAGAACTTTCTCCTGTCCCAGCGGAATTTTTTCCATAAGCTGCTTCACCGGAAGATTCTCTGCTGCCGCAATTTCACCTACCACAAGAGGATGAATTTTTTCCCTGCCGTTTTCCCGTATATACTCTCCCACCTTATTTCCAATGGGCACGGCAATCGATTGAATCAAATCATCGTTTAAGAACATGGAAACCATGCTGCCCTGGAACTTGTTTTTCACTTCTTTGGCGCCTTCTTCTGCAATAATTGCACCCACATCCATCTGCTCCAGACCATTTGAAATCTTCTCTGTAATGAAGTTCTCCAGTTTGCCCCTCATCTGCGCATAATCTTCCTGCTCTACATAATGTCCCAGAAAGGTTTCCACCGTATCTTCATTGCTCTGTATGGTCTGAAGACCACTGCCTACAGCCTGAACCACGGTTTTTTTCACTTCATCTGACAGCAATATCTGTTCCAAATCCTGCTTCGTCAGAAGATGGTCACCCACTGCTTCTCCCATGGCCTTTGCCATTCTGGCTTTCCCCTTGGGAATGATTCCCGGTGTAAAGGGCAGCGTCCAATTCCCGATTTTCACAGGCTTCAATGGCTTAAACAACATTTTCACCGCTATATAATTGGTACAGTAACCGATAATTGCACCAATGACCGGTCCTGCCAGTATATCTATCATATTCATCCTGATTCTTCCTTATCTCATTTGAAAAGTTTCTCTCTGACCTGTCCCCACATCTGAACCAAAAAGTATTCATAGGCCTTATCGTACACAAACAATGCTGCCTGTCCGCCCAGTAAAAAGACCAGTATCAATTTCTCTGAAAGTTCCCCTGCAAAAATCAGCTTTGGGAACAGCAGCAGTGCAGGGAGATACATCAGATTAAAAATCACGAATTTCCCTGCCGTAAAAATCATTTTCCTGTGATTCCAGGTAGGATGTTTCCCCAAATACTGCCAAAGCGCTTCCACACCCAGCACATAAATTCCCATCATGGCATAAGTAATGCAGTATAATTTCTGTGGTGCCAGAAGAAATCCCAGAATTGTACAGCCGGTGAAAAAGGCTGCGCCGTAACCAAGACCGTATTCCTTAATGATAATTCCCACAAAGAACGCTGCGGCTGCCAGAAAAAACAAGGTACTGAAATCCAGAACTCCGCTCAGCACAAGGAGCAGCACAGACAGGGCCATCAAAAGCCCCGAAACTGCCGTTTTCTTCGCATTTACATGCATGAACAAAGGTCGCCTCCCATACACTCGCAAAGACTGTCTGCGCACCAGAGGTCACAGCACATATTTCCTGTTCCGCAGGTACTTCCGCCATTTCCTGCATAGGGACTTCCTCCGCCCTGATAACGGTTGCTGTTCCACTGCAGACGATTCACCAGATTGCTGTACTCCGGATTTCCCGGATCCATACTCTGCGCCTGTCTTGCCAGATTTAAAGCATTGACATTATTTCCCATTCCCATATTGGCGCAAGCGCTTAAATAATACCAATGGGCGCTTCTGTTCTGAATTCTGGAAAGCACATTTAAAGCCTGCTGGTACTGGCGTCCATTGATATAATTCGCCGCTGCCTGCAGCTGTGCACCGTCCTGCCCGGAAGGCGCTTCCTGATAACCTCCCTGGCCGCCGTAACCGTTGAAATTTCCGTAGCCGCTCTGATAGCCGCCGTCTCTTTCCTTCATAATCTGGTCATAGGCTTCCTGAACTTCCTTAAATTTCTCCTCTGCCAGTCCCGCAAGGGGATTATCCACATAAGAATCCGGGTGATACTTTCTGCTCAAATCCCGGTATGCTTTCTTTACTTCGTCATTGGATGCGTTTGGGGAAATTCCCAACACCTCATATGGATTATTTACCATGATTCTCTCTTTTCTCCTGTCTCTCTTTTTGTATTTTGTTATATTTTGACCACACGCCCCGATAGAGAATATTTCTCAGAATCTCGGCGTCCATAAGACACGGCAGCTTCTCAAAAGCCCCGGTGGCCTCTGCCATCATCATGAGCAAAACTTCATGTACGGTCTTTTCGTAGGCTTCTCTTGTTTTACAGTTGTTCTGCAGATATTTCAGGGGATTATAAGAACCTGTCTTCCGGTCTTCCTCCAGGTCATCGTAGGCATCCAGGATATAAATAAATTTCCCCAGATAAAATCCAAACTTTCGCAGTTCTTCCTCCCACATATCCTGTCGGTAAACAAAAAGTTCTGCCATCAGATTTCCGAAAGCCCCTGCCACCAAATCCAAATTTTTCTCCTGCTTTTCTTCATAGGCAGACAGAATTTTTAAATGTTTTTGGATGGCATGCGCCTGTCTTTTGTATTCCCGGCATATGGTTTCTGCCTTTTTTCTGAAAAGCCGCATTCCTGCTGCTCCCTGCAGACTTTTATCATCCTTCCAGTCATCTTCAAACTTAAAATACGTCAGAAGAATGTTCATCTTCGCCCCATATGCTGACAGTTCATTCTGCAGCATGGGGATTTTCTTTACCGGATGAACGGGACAGTGCAGCTGCAGTTCTCTCGTATCTGCCTCGTACAATGATGTAAGAAACAAGACCAGAAACGTCATATCATAAGTCAATGTCATTCTCCCCCGGAAACCATATTCCTTTCGGAGAGCCTGGCACAGCCCGCAGTAATATCCCTTATATCGGTAAAATTCCTTCACCTTTAACTCCGGCTTATCTGTCATTATATATCCAAACATTGCTTTCTATCCCTTTCCTGTATCGTCTCATTATACTATACCTCTTTTCAGATTTCCATAGGTTCTTTCTTGTAATTTCGCCTAAATTCTTCGGATTCCTGCCTCTCTTCCATTGACGTGTCCCCGTTTTTCGTCTATACTTTCCATATACTTTTACAGCAAGAAAGAGGTGTTATTTTGAAAACAGAAGACAAAACTCTGGACAAAAAGGCCGATACTTCCGAAGCCTTCGATATTCTCTATCCGGAGCGTTTTATCAAGAATACAGATTATTACAATTCTCTCATGATGATGTACCGCTGCGCTATTCGGGAAATTCGCACCAAACTGGAGGTTCTGGACGATGAATTTTCCATTACTTATAAACGAAATCCCATTTCCTCCATCAAAAGCCGCATTAAAACGCCTTTGAGCACTTATAATAAACTCCAGAGACTGGGGTACGATTTTACAGAGCAAAATATCCGGGAACACTTAAACGATGTGGCAGGAATCCGCGTCATCTGCTCTTTTATTGACGATATCTATTCTGTTGCCAAACTCCTTTCCGAGCAGGATGACATTACCATTCTTCGGATTAAGGACTATATCCAGAATCCCAAGCCCAACGGCTACCGCAGCTATCACATGATTGTGGAGATTCCTGTCTTCTTTGCAGAAGGCAAAACTCCTATGCGGGCGGAAATCCAGATTCGCACCATCGGCATGGATTTTTGGGCCAGTCTGGAACACCAGCTTCGTTACAAAAAAGATTTAGGCAGCAATGAACAATATGAACTCATCAGCCGAAAGCTGTCCGAGTGTGCACATGCCATTACTGCCACGGATAATCAAATGCAGGATATTAAAAATTTAATCGGGGAATACAATGAGTTCTGAAAAGAACTCATTCCCCTGTAAATGCATTCATGAGTTTTTCACTTGCATCATAATACTTCTCCCAGGACTCCCTCGTCTTCTGATCCTCTATCTCACCTACGATTCGCATCGTAATGCCTGTTCCCTTTATGGATACAGGACTTCCGGCTTCCTGGTAACCTGAACAGTCCTCTGCTTTTTTATAAGTTTCCCAGTCTTCAGGAAATACACCCATATCTTTGAATTTATCATAATTTCCCTGACTTACAAAGTAAATCATGCTTGTGCCTTCCTGCATATCCACGGTCAGCTTCGTCTGACTGGCCATAACCATCTGGGGGTCAACGGTTTCGCTGTCATCAGATGGCATACTGTAATCTGCAATCTGCACGTGCACTTCTCCGTCCCCGTTTAAATCCTCGGCATGCTCTTCAAACCATTTCTGCAGCTTTGTGCTGTCCTCCTGGGCAATTCCGTATTCGCCCAGAAAGGCCACCGTATAGTCATAAGACACTTTGCCTCTCATGTCCTTCACGAAAATAATAATACAAAACAGAATAAAAACACCTGCCAGCACATGATACTTGTAATAGTACCAGAAATTATCCCATTTCTTCTTTTTTTCCGCGTCAATCTGTGGTTTTTTCATGT
This sequence comes from Blautia sp. HCN-20427, assembly GCF_037890365.1. Taxonomy (NCBI): domain Bacteria; kingdom Bacillati; phylum Bacillota; class Clostridia; order Lachnospirales; family Lachnospiraceae; genus Blautia; species Blautia sp. HCN-20427. The sequence continues at coordinate 203,397 of NZ_JBBKBX010000001.1, forward strand.
TTCCTTCCGTCCTTTTCTTTTGGTATACACTGGTTTGAATTTTATCACTTTTCCCCTGGCAAAGAAAGGCGAAATGCAAAATTTAATTAAAATTTTATGGGTGAGTGTTCTATTTTGGTAGAATATGCCTCCAATGTCACAGATTCCCAAGTGAAGAGTTATTCAGTACCTTCCTCAGTTTTATAACCAACGGAATAATCATGAGAAACCAGATAATCGGTTCCGCCACAATAATGCCCATGTATTCTAAAACCGGTGTCAGCAAAAGGGCAATCGCCACCTTTCCCGCCAGTTCGATAAAACTGGATACCACCGGTGTAATATGGTCTCCCATGGCCTGCAACGTGTTTCTGAAAATGTTGATTCCCGCTGCAATAAAGTAAAAAGGAGCATTGATTTTCAGATACAGTACTGCCGTATCCACCACAGAAGTCTTTGTTGTTCCTGTTACCAGATGAATGAGAAACGGGCCGATGGTATAACTCATAAGAATTACCAGAAACGCCCATCCCCAGGTAATCATCAAAGCATTTTTTACTCCCAGACGCACTCTTTTGTACTCTCCTGCGCCGAAATTCTGGCCGCAGAAAGTTGCCATAGTCACTCCCATAACGGAGATGGGAAGGAAATAAAATTCCGATATTTTTCTGGCGGCTGTGTGGGCCACAATGGTATCATTGCCAAAAGTATTAATGGCACACTGCAGCGCCAACGTTCCGAAAAAGACCAACGACATCATCATCCCCATGGACAGGCCGGAACTGTACATCTGCTTTATCATTGCTTTTCCAATTCTGAAATCTTTTCTTTTCAAGTGAAATACCGGATACTTTTTCCACATATACCCTATACTTAAAACCACGGACACCAACTGCGCCAGCACAGTTCCCAAGGCTGCTCCCTGTACGCCTAACGGCACTACAGCCATAAATAAAATATCCAGTCCCACGTTCAGCAAAGCCGCACACATGAGAAATAAAAGCGGCGCCACCGTATCGCCTACGGCCCGCAGAATACCTGCACATGCATTGTAAAGCATGGTTACCATCATACCTGCAAGTACAATCTGAATATAGCCTTTTGCTTCCGCATACAGAGTTTCCGGTACATTCAAGATTTTCAGGAATCCCTCTAGCCCCGCTAATGCAAGAACGGTAATAGCCAGCGTGGTCAGCGTCCCCAAAAGCAAGGTCCCCGCCGCCGCTTTTCTAAGCCGTTCTGTCTTTCCAGAGCCGAAACTCTGAGCCGCTACAATGGCAAATCCATTGGTCAGTCCCTGTAAAAAGCCGATAAGCAATGTGCTGACAGCCGTAGTGGCGCCTACAGCAGCCAGCGAAGTTTCTCCCAGAACACTGCCTACAATTCTGGTATCTGCCAGACTGTAAAACAACTGGAAAATGTTTCCCAGACACACCGGAAGAGCAAATTCCAGCATAAGTTTTACAGGATTTCCTTTTGTTAAGTTTTTCATCTTTTCTATGCTTCTCCTGTTTTTTATAAGTCTTTTTTAATATAGCATAAATAAAATGAGACAACAACAAATGCTGCCACACGAATTGCTTTTGAATCACATCCATGTGGCAACATTTGCTGTCTTTCCTACCTATTTTCCCGAATTTCAAAGATTCTTGCACTAATTCTCTCAGGCAACTTTACAGTCAATACGCCTGCCTCTTTATGCCATTCATATGCGCATTTTCCCTCTCTGGGATATGCACAGCTTACTGTAATCTCTTTTCCTTTCAAATGTTTTAATGGCAAATCTTTTATCTGACTTTGACTTTCTCTTCTCCACACAGCCAGATACTCTCCTCTCTGAGCTTTTAATCCCAGGCTCACCCATGGATCTTCGTAATCCGAAATTCCCAGTGGCCAATACGGAAGTGCTGTCTTTAAATTGCCCCGAATACGCTTATAGTACTCCAAAGCTTCTTTCACATACTGAAATCGCTCTGTACTAAGTTCTGCCAAATGTCCACTCTGATGAATCCGAAGCATCATGGCATTCACCATATTGTAAATTACCTCTTCACAGTCCCCTTCTGTCAGAGGATAAGACCAAACAGCCGCCTGTTCCGGCGTCACAGCCGACGGTGCATTTGCTGCAATTGTAGCATATCTTACATAGTCTTCCTGGTCACTGGTAGATTGAATGCTGTATCTTGACAGCATAGCATAATCCATACGTAATCCACCAGAAGAACAGTTTTCTATTACAAGCCCTGGATACTTTTGAAAGATTCCATCAAGCCAGGCTAAATATGCCCTGTTATGTTCCAAAAGACCGTCCCCCGCACTATCTGCATTAGTTTCTGTTCCAATACCCGGCTCTATATTGTAGTCCATTTTAATATATCCTACTCCATATTCCGTAACCAGCCTATCAATAACGGAAGACGCATGCGCACGAACTTCTGAATTTCGGAAATCCAACTGATATCTGCTTCTGTCAAACACCCGTTTTCCGTGGCGCATAAAATACCAGTCCTCCGAAACCTTATTTGCCTTCGGACATTTAATTCCCATAACTTCCAATTCCAGCCAAACACCAGGAATCATACCTTTGCTGCGGATATAGTCCATAACTTCCTTTAAACCGCCGGGAAAACGTTCTTTTGACGGAATCCACTCTCCTACTCCATCCCACCAAAAGCCTTTAGAATACCAGCCACAGTCAATACAATAATATTCACATCCAGCTTCCGCAGCCTTATCAATCAGCGGTAGTTCTTTCGCTGTAGTAGGGTCACCGAACAGACAATTCATATAATCATTAAAAATTACGCCGAGATGCTCATTATCTCCATTTTTTCTCCGAATCTGCCTTCTGTATTTTGTGAGTTCTCCCATAGCTTCATCAAATCCACCCACACAACTTCCCACACTTACAGGCACCGTTACAAATGTTTCTCCCGGCTGCAGGTTTTTCCACCAGTGGTTGTGATGTTCATTTGGCCCGCTCAATTTCAGATAGACATGACCGTCCTGGTCACTGATTTCCCAATACCAGGATCCATTATGCTCTATCTGCCAAAACAAGGAACTGTTCGTCTCCCTATTATGTAAATACCCCATAGGAAGATATTCTTTAGTCGACCAGTTTCCTGTATTGCTGATTCCAATGGTTTTTGATGAACGATGCATAATACCTGGCTGAGAAACAGATAAGCCCAGTTCCTTTAAAGTATAGGTCTGCCAGCATAGTTCTTTCTGCCATGCATTGTGCGGAATAGCGATTTCTATTTTTTCATCAAAAGCCTCTATACCCTCTTTATCAATTCCGTTTAGAGAAAAAGAAGATACATATTCCAACCCCTGTGCTTCCTCTCCTTTGTTAATAATTTTTGTCCAGGAACGAACCACAGAAATACCATCATAAAACTGCATATGGCTTATTGCTTCTAATCCCGTGATTGTATCTTCTGTAGTAATTTCCAGCTTCCTTCCTTTTTCGTTTCTGTAATCTTCGAAGTTTTTATATTTCATTCGATATCCTGGAGAAGTCTGGGTATATTTATGCCCATGCCGTTCCCCTACTCTGTCCTGCCCGGATACCAAAATTTCCACTGGATAAAAGGACTGTGTTCCCGTATCTGATACCATGTACTTTTCCTCAAAATCCAAAGTCGAAAAATGCAGCAGCTTGATTTCATTTGCATCTGTAATTTCCCAAACTAATCTTATCCCATTCTCTTCTATTTTTATACGTTTCATTTGCAATTTCCTCCATCATATATACATTAACCTTTTACAGAACCACTCATAAGTCCTGCAAGGAAGTATCTCTGCAAAAATAAGAAAATCAAAGTCACCGGTATCACTGCTACAACAGAACCGGCCATCAAACCGCCCCAATCTACTGTATTTACCCCTTTAAAAAGCATGATTGCAGGAGTAAGTGTTCGATATTCGTCGGTAGAAATAAAAATATATCCAAACATAAATTCATTCCATGCATTAATAAAGGCATATAATCCTGTAGACACCAAGCTTGGCAAAGATAGCGGCAAAATCACCTTAAAAATAGTCTGCGCTTTATTGCATCCATCAATTTCCGCTGCTTCCTCAAGAGCCAAAGGTACAGTATCAAAAAAACTGCTCATCATAAAGGTACAAAGCGGAATGACAAAGGTTGTATAAGCTAGTATCAACGATTTGTAAGATTCCAGAATGTTCAATTTCTGCATAATCAAATACAGCGGCACCAGAAGCAATACCCCTGGTATCATCTGAGAAAGCATCATAGCTAAATTGGACAATTTGACTGCCTTTAATTTATAATAGCGACTCAATGCGTATCCAGCCATAACTGCAATGACCATAGACAAAAGGCAGGCTGCAATGGATACAAATAAACTATTTTTAATGTATCGTAGAAATCCGGCATCCACCAGTACCCTGTGAAAATTTTCCAGTGTAGGTTCCTGAATCAGAAAAGTCGGGGTAGCTGTACGAATTTCTGTCTTTGGCTTTAATGCAGAAATCAGCATCCAGATAAATGGGAAAATACAGTACAATGAAAAAATCACCAGCAACGCATATGTGACTATTTTACTAATTCGTCGATTTCTTTTATTTAACATCATTTTCCCTCCTCCTTACGCCATCTCATCGCTGAGTTTGCTTCTTTTATGATAATAAACTGTAAACAAAATCACCATGATAGTAAACATCATTGTAGACAGCGCTGAGGCTGCACCTACGTCAAACTTCTTCATAGAATAACGATAAATCATAATCGGCAGAGTTTCCGTTGCATAATTGGGACCACCTTCCGTCATTACCCAAATAAAATCAAAATTCACCGCCGTCCAAATGATATGAATAAACACAATAACCAGTGATACAGAACGCAGCTGGGGCAATGTCACACAAAAAAACCGCTTAAATATGCCTGCACCGTCAATGGCGGCTGCTTCAGAAAGTTCTCCTGGCACAGACTGTAAAGCTGACAGGAAAGAAATCGTATAATATGGAAAACTTCTCCATATGTTTACAAAAATAACCGTTGCCATAGCATATCGGCTATCCCCCAGAAAATTAATAGGAGCATCTATAATGTTGAGACTGGTTAATGCATAATTAATAATTCCAAATTCAGGATTCAATATCCAGTCCCATGTCATTCCTGCCACAATAATCGGTACAAGCCATGGAATAAAGATACAGGTCCTGAAAATGGCTCTTCCTTTAAATTTCTGATTTAATAAAACTGCTGTTATCATACCAAGTACATATTCTCCCAGTACGGAGAACACGGTCCAACTAATGGTGTTTTTTACGGCCTGTCCAAAATGTTCATCTGAAACAATGGTTTTAAAATTTTCCAACCCTGCAAATCCACTCATAGATTTATTAATTAAATGGACATGCGAAAATGCATCATGTACTACTTTTCCCAGCGGAAAAGCAATCAGCAAAGCAAGAAACACAATAGCCGGTGCCAGCATAAACAGCGCAGTTCTTTTCATTCTCTGTTCTCTCGTGAGTTTTTTTATTGTCTTCATACGCTTCTCCTCTTTTCTTTCACTGCTTTTTCTAATTTCAGGAAAAAAGAGGCTGTCCGCATAAAACATCCTTAAAATTTCTCTGTTTTCTGCGGCAGCCTCAAATTCGTATTCCTGATTTTATTCACTCAATTCGCCCGAATCGGATAAAGAAGCATTTACTGCATCACTGAGCCACTCTGCTGCTGTCTCCGGCGTTTCTCCCTCTTGAAGGACCTTTGCTATGGCATCCTGCATAGCCTGAGTAATTCCGCCTAAAGTAACTGGAGGAAACGTAACTCCTGTATCTGCCAGAGCCTGGAAATCTTTGCTCCACTTACTGTCCGTAGAAACATCAGAACGTGGAGAGCGATCCGGGAAGCCGGCTTCCTGCCATTCCTTACTGCACATAGCTGTTGCCAGTTCAAATGCAGCGTCTTTATTTTTGCTGTCTGCCAGAATAAATAATGGTTTACATTCCATATAAGTAGCCTGATGCCCGTCTGACGGATATGGGATAGCAGAAACTGCAACATCTTCCATTGTATCCGGATTGGAAGTTTCTCTTTCTGCCAACCAGTTCCCAGTCACATATGTAGATGTAATACCTGTAGCAAAGTTTTCATCGGTTTCTTCCCACCCCCAGTTTTTACAATTCTCATCAATAATTTTTTTATCGACCAAATCTTGATACATCTGGAAAACTTTAGTTGCCTTTTCCATTTCCTCGTCATTATCTTTCCATGTGTTTTTATATTTTCCGTCATCCTGCGCAGAGGCAATTTCCAAGTCATACTGTGCCAGATATACCAATAATTCCTGTGCAGAACGAACTCCTGTGCAAGCCAGTTCTGTCAGATATTTTCCATTCTTTTCGTAATATCCTCCATTTGACAGCAAATCTTCCCATGTCTTGGGAACTTCAATTCCTGCTGCTTTTAAATCTTCTGTATGTGTAAGATATGCTCTTACTGTCATTTCATATGGAATGCCTACAATCTTATCATCAATGGTCATAGCTTTGACAACAGCTTCTGAAAGAGCATCTTTATCTTCCCAGTCATTAAACCGTTCCGTTAAATCTTCCAATATTCCCATATTGTAAAATTCACCGATATACTCTGGCAGCCCCCAGATAAGGTCCGGCACATTTCCGCCTGCTGCTGCAGTCAGAATTTTTTCATGAAGCATATCATAAGTAAAATTTGTTTGATTCACTTTAATTCCGGTTTGCTCCTCAAATTTTTTAATTTGCTCTTCTCCTGCTTTGGCTGTATCTGCCCCATCTGTCCAACAGGTCCACAATTCCACTGTCTGTTCTTTTGCCTCATCCTTGTCCCCGGAACCGCTCTTAGCTCCACTGCCAGAACCACAAGCTGCCATAGAACCTGTCATAGCCAATGTCAGTAATACTGCTATCCATTTTTTCTTCATTTAAATTCCCTCTTTCCCTTTAAATATTTTCCGTACCTTTGTACTGAGGCAAGAATAGCATATCCTTTGTGCAGTTACAACAAATCTATAGCTCATACTTAAAAACACCACAACACTTTATATAAAAAACCACATATTTTAACACCGCCGGGCTTTTTTATACCCCGATGGACTTTCACCAAAATACTCCTTAAACTTTTCTGTAAAACTCCTTACATCACGATATCCCACCGCTTCGGCTAATTCATAAGTCTTCATATCAGATTCCATCAAAAGTCGGACAGCGGCTTTCATTCGTACTTCTGCCAGATAATTTTTAAAATTTTGTCCTGTTTCTTTTTTGAAAAAAGCACTGAAGTAATAGGGATTCATATATGCAATTTCGGCTAATGTTCCAAGACTTAACTCCTCCGCGTAATGTTCCTGTATATAGTTTTTTACCACTCGAATCGTATTATTTTCTATTGTCTTTTCTCCATTCCCACACTTGTCCAAAAACTCTCCCAACTGTTTTCTCACAAATTTTTTCAGTTCTTCATAACTGGACTGATTTCGGATTCTGGCTACCATAGCATCGTATTCTTTCCTGTCTTCTTCTGATACAACCCTGCATTCTTCCAATTCCGAATATAAATCCATAGCCATAGCAATACATCTGTTTTCTGCCGCATATCGATTTCCATAATGCAAATTTTCGATAATCTCTAACACCTCATCCAACTTCTGCGCCCAGTTTTCCTCACGAATTAAAATACTGTTTATCAATTCTTTATATTTATAATTGTAATCCTCAAAAGAATTGTTAAAGTTTCTGTCTATTTCTCCATATCGTATAATTTCTTCTTGATTAAAATAGTGCAGTTCCGAACAGAATTTTGCCGTTTTATACGCAAACTTCAAATCCGTTATATGCTCTACTGTATTCCCAATTCCCGTAATCAGCCACACCTTATATTCCCGATAAATTTTTTCTCTGATTTCCAAAACCTGCTGTTCCAGCGAATGGCCTCCAAATCTTTCCCTATTCAACAAAATCATATTGCTGCTGTTTGGTTCTCTTTTAATCGCAAATCCATTTTTGTGTGTTCTTAACATTTCTTCTATTTTTTTGAAAATAGAAAAGCGGATTAATTCTGCCATATTCTGGTTTCCCAACTTCTTGTAAAATATAAAAGGTATAGAAAAACAGACACCTGTAAAATCAGTATCTTCCGTGTCAAGCCCCATAGCTTCAAAATGTTCAAACAACTCCTTACATTCCGATTCCGAATTCATCTTCCGAAAAACAGTCTGCATATCGTCCTTCTCTTTCTCCCAGTATTCCATAGGATAATCTGTTTTCAGTGTTTTCTCTGCTTTTAAAACAGCCTGCTCTAATTCCTCTTTTCCTACTGGCTTCAGTAAATATTCTATGGCTTCGTAGCGAATAGCTTTCTGTACATACTCAAATTCCTGATAACCGCTTAAAAATATTACCTTGGTACTCCAATGATTATCCTGAATCTCCTTGATAACATCCAGTCCTGTCATCTTAGGCATGGCTACATCCGAAATTACAATATCCGGTTCAAACTCCCTGATTTTTTCAAGCAACTCTGCACCATTTCCTGCTTCTGCTACAATCTCAGCATTTAATTTTTCCCATTCTATCATTTTCTGCATTCCCTTAATAATAATGGGTTCATCATCTGCCAATATGATTTTAAACATACTCTTTTTCCCTCTCCTGTTCCCCTGCTCTTGTCACAGGCAGTCTGTATTTTACTATGGTTCCTATATTTTCAAAACTGCTGATTTCAATACGATATTCTTCTCCAAATATCAGTTTAATACGCTCATATACATTTTTAATACCAATGCCCGAACTTTCTTCCTCCTGACACTTTTCCGTTTCATCTTCTAAAAGTTTTTGAATATACCTCAATCTCTCTTCTGACATCCCCACACCATTGTCCATAATCGTAAGTTCCAGAAATGCTTCCTGTATTTCTCCCTGTATAGCTACAACTCCATTGCCACCTTCTTTTGGACGAAGACCATATTTTACAGAATTTTCCACAATGGGCTGAAGAACCAGCTGCGGTACTTCTAAATCCAGCAGATTTTCCGGTACATCAATTTCCAAAGTCATCTTGTTTTCATAACGCACCCGAATAATCTTAAAATAATTTCGCACACTATCCAACTCCGCCTGCAAGGTTACTCTGTCTCTGGCATTTCCAATCAGATATTTCAGCTGTCCGGACAATCCATCCAACATTTCTGCAGTTTGATCATCATCATTCGTAATCGCTGTCATACGAATAACATCTAATGTATTATACAGATAGTGCGGCCGAATCTGGGTTTTCAACGCTTCTATTTCTGCTTCTCTTTGTTTGATTTCTGCCACATATACTTTGCGAATATGCATCTGAAGTTTTTCTGTCATGCTGTTCAATCCTCTGGACAGAAATCCAATTTCATCATTAGAATTTATCTGCACACGAGTATCCAACTTCCCTTTCTGAATCTGCTCCATTGCTTCTTTCAATGTCCGTATGGGACGATTCATTTTTTTAGAATACAGGTAATATAAAATTCCAAGGAGGACGATTCCAACACCGATAACAGCCAGTGTAATATTCCGAATGCTTCGGTAACTGTTTTCCAAATAAAAAGAGGGAATTTTCTCCAGCACCATCCAACTGCTGCCTGGTATCTGACTATAAATGTAATAGTCTCCTTCTGTTCTTATGTACTGATATTCTTCCGTCATAAGTTCAAGATACTCTCCCAGCTTATCTGTAAATATTTCCTCTTCATAAGGATTATAAGCAAAATTTTTCTGTTCTTTGTCCACCAGATAAATTCTGCTTCCCTCCTCCAGCTTCGTTTCGTGTATCACTCCGTCCAGATAAGAACTGTTAGTATTTATATACAAAGTTCCGAGAATCTCTGTATCTGCCGTCTGTACTGTCCTGATATTCATAATATTTCTTGCAACCGAAAAAGTCTGTTTCTTACTTCCTGCATAATAATCCGGCATATGTGATGGCAGTATCTGCATATTTTTAGAATCCGACTGAAAGTTTTCTCTATGCCAAGCCAAAATTTTGTCTGTATCTGCCACCGCTTCCGGGGGGCGCATAACTGTATAAATCCTTCCGTCCGGAAGAATAAAAATAACATCTTCAATGTGCTGATTCATATATAAAATATCCCTCAGCATATCTGTAATCGCCGCTTTTTTCTTGTTTTCGGATAACTCTTCATTCTCTAAAATTTCATACAAATACCCGTAATCTTCTACCTGGTGTGTATACAAATATTTTGTGTTTTCGCTCATTTCACTAAATAAATCTTCCACATTCCGCCCTATAGAACGAGTAGTCCGATACATGTTAGATAGCAAAGTTTCTTTCAATGAATTCAAATACACATTGTAAATAGAAATCCCCATAACAACTAAAGGTACAATCCCTATCAACACCAGTGTCCCAAAAAGTTTTGTGAACAAACTGACATATCTGTCCTGCTTCTTAAATTCTTTCATGGCACTTGTCCCTCTATTTCTTTTTGCCAGCTTTCATCTAAAAGTTTCACTGCGGTCTTTACACTCATAGTATTCGCTGATACCGAATTCAGCACCGTTTCCATATCCGTTCGAAAATTCTCCGGTGTATCTGTATTTCCCAGAAACTCAGTACTTCTTTCGGCATAGCGATAGTCCGTTAAAACGCCCTGCTGTACCATAGGAGCAGCGTAGAGCACAGCATCCTTTGTCACGGGTATGGCATACATGGTCTGCAAAATTTCCCGGTAATGCTCTCTGTCATAGCAAAACCTCAAAAATGTTTCTGCAGCCCCTTTCTTTTTCTTATCCTTCATGCATTCTGCAGACACAGCCCATTTCGCCCCTGTTTTCTCGATAACCACACTTTTCCCTTCGTTATCCGGCATATAAAACCAGCCTAATCTTATCTGCACGGTATCGTTTTTTATTTCTTTTCCCATAGACGTCTTATCCGAATCCACAGCTCTTGGGTATGCTTCCCATATTTTCGCAAGCATAGAAGGATTGCCGTAATACATAGCAACTTCTTGATTTATCATACGACTGATAATTTCATTGTCCCCCATATGAATCGAATCCTCTAGCACATACTCCCCAGTCATCAGATTTTGAAATTCTTCCAGAGCATGCTCCATGTCAGGGTCTGCAAAAGATACTTCTTCCTTCTGCTTTTTCTCCTGCCAACCGGGAGTCCGACTTTCCACCTGAGTCAAGAAAAAGTAATTTATCCATCCGCTCTCCACCGAATTTTCATTTCCTCCTATGGCTAGTGGAGCAACCTGATTTTGTTTCAGAACTTTACACACTTCCAGAAATTCTTTATATGTGTTCGGTACCGAAAGGCCATATTTCTTGAACAGCACTTGATTATACACAATCCCATAAGAGGTACTGTAGAAGGGCAACGCGTAGATTTCTCCCTCTATTCGTACCGGATTTTCTACTAACTTTCCAATACTTTCATCAATCACCCCCAATTTTCCCGCACTTTCAAACATATAAGGATTATCTATTTCAAAAATATCTGGAAATTCCTCTACCGCTTCCTTTGTTTTGAGTTCCTCTGTATAACTTTCCGTAGAAGAATATTCCATCTGCAATGTAATGTCCGGATATGCATTCATAAATTCTTCGCACAATTCCTGGATTGCAGCAATCCAATTCGTGTTTTCTCCTGAATAAAAGAGTGTTAATTCTACATTTTTTTCTTGTTCCTGATCTTCTTTTACCAATTTTCCCCGCTCTGCTTCATTTAAGGAGCAGGATGTAAGCAGCAAAATACTGCTCAACAAAACAGCAGTTATCCTTCTCTTCATATTCTTCTCCCTTTTCTTTTGCACAAAATTCCTGCACCGCTTCGTTTTCATTCAGTATAGCGAATTTCATACTTGTTTTCAAGAAATCTCACTTGTCTGTGACTTTTCCCCTCCCCTCTGCATATGCTGAATAGAGAGTGTTTTAAGTTCTGCATTTCATGAGGTGAATTATGGCTCATAAGGTAATGATTGATGCCGGTCACGGGGGTGCCGATTTTGGCGCCACCTACAACGGCAGACAGGAAAAAGACGATAATCTCCGCCTGGCTCTTGCAGTAGGCGAGATTCTTTCAGAAAATGGAATTGACGTAGAGTACACCCGAACCACGGATGTCTACCAGACCCCCTTTGAAAAAGCTACGCTTGGAAATCAATCAGGGGCTGATTTTTTCATTTCTTTTCACAGGAATTCCAGTCCGGAACCGAATCAATACAGCGGTGTGGAAACCCTTGTTTATGACAAATCCGGTGAAAAACTGGATATGGCAGAAAATATTAACGGAGCCCTGGGAGAATTGGGCTTTCGGGAAATCGGCGTAACAGCCCGCCCCGGCCTGGTGGTACTTCGCCGCACCAAAATGCCTGCTGTGCTCATTGAAACAGGCTTCATCAACACAGACCAGGACAATGCCCTCTTTGACAATCAGTTTGATGAAATTGCCCAGTCCATTGCCTCTGCCATTCTGGGGACTTTAGACGAAGAAACCGTAGAGAACCCTTCCGCCCCGGATTCCATATACTACCGGGTGCAGACCGGAGAATTCAGAAACCGCGCCAATGCTGAAAATATGCTGTATGAGCTTCAGGATAAAGGCTTCCCCGCCTTTCTTCTTTATCAGGACGGTGTCTATAAAGTACAGGTAGGCGCCTTTCGGAATCTTGCCAATGCGGTGAAAATGGAAAACACCCTTCGCCGTGCCGGATACAGCACATGGATTGACGCTTCTCCGGCTTCTTACTGAGCCGGAAAAGCAAAATTGCTGCGCAAATATCCATTGCGGACTTTTGCCCATTCGGATAATGATATAGAATTCTTTTGCATCAACAGGCTATTGATTTTGAAAATCTATCAAAATCAATAGCCTACTGAGGTTTTCTGCCCAGTCAATCCTGCATTGCCCCCATATATTTATGCACAGTTTTCTTCACAGCGCCTGGTCCGGCAAGCATTTCACGGAACATGTTTTCAATCTTTTCTCCCACTCCTGCCTGATAAAGGTTTATAAAAAACATGCGCTCATTGGAGAGAATAGGCTTAAGCTGGTTTGTAAAAGTTTCCGGCCGCCCCACTACGATATCCTTGAACTTTTCCTGAATTTCCTCCCTCATAGGGTCAGGAGCCAGTTCATATTTTTCCCCTTCATCATCTACAGCCAGCATATACCGAAGCCATCCGGCAATTCCCAGAGGAATCGCAGTAAGCCGTGAAGCATTTCCATACTTCTCCACATACGCTTTTATGGTTTCTCCAAAGCGAATCCCCACCATCTGGGATACATCTACAGCCAACCGAAGATTTGTATCGCCCAAGTATTCATTGGGGAACCGTTCCTGAAAAAGTTCATCTGCAAATTCCTTTGGAGAAAGGATTCCAGGATTTGGCACTACAGGAAGTCCTTCATCATAAACTACCATGCGAGCCATTTTCATCATATCCGGGTTCGTATTCAGCATATGAGCAAACAAATCATACCCCTGAACCACACCAAGAGGCCCTGTGGCAGAATGTACCGGATTCAGACATACTGTTACCTTCATACGTTCCGACAGATTTACGGTTTCCCTGTCAGCCATATACACCCCAACCCCCTTTTCCAATGCCGGACGACCATTGGGGAAACTGTCTTCTATCACAAGATACTGGGGTTTTTCAGCATTGACGAAAGGGGCAATATAGGTCTTCTTTCCTGTAATCACCGGCTTCATGTCTTCCACACCCAGCTTTTCCAGATCTTCGGCAATCTGTTCACTGGGCCGCGGTGTGATTTTATCAATCATCGTCCATGGAAAAGCAACCGTTTTTTCATCGCTTACATAAGCAGCAAACCCTTCCTCTACAAATCCAGCTTTCCGCCACGCTTCTGTCATAGTCAACACAGCTTCCCGTAGCTTCTCACCGTTTTTAGAGCAGTTATCCATGGATACCAGCGCCAGAGGATATTTTCCGGCTTTATACCGTTCATAGAGCATAGCTGTTACCACCGCCATGGCACCAACCGCTTTGTCCGGTTTGTTCTGAATGTCCGCTTCTACAAACGGAAACCAGGTTCCATCCGTTTTCTGCAAAGCATATCCTTTTTCCGTAATTGTAAAAGAAACCAACTGCAAAGACTTACTGGTAAAAATCTCCTTCAATCGGTTCCACTGTGCCGGATTCGAGGACTGGGCTTTTACTGCTTCTGCCATTGACCCCAATACCTTATATTCTCTGGTTCCATCCCCATGCAGAATCACACACAACCCCAAATTGTCATATGGTTCGTAAATTTTATCTGCCACATCATAATCAAACATCTCCACACAGGTAATGCCCCGGTCCAGTGCCCCTTCTTCCAGCAAACGGTCTGCAATGCCGCCGATAAATACCCGAAAAATGTTGCCGATTCCAAAATGTACCCATTTCGGTTCCTTTCTTGCCTTTTCCGAAGCCTTTTCCACATCATATCCTGGAAGTAGAATTCCTGCCTGTTCCCATGACTCACGGTTTTTTATTCCATTGATGGTCAATTTCATGTTTGAACCTCCCCAATATCTCTTTATGTGTAACAGAAGAAATCCCTCTCCCGAAAACGCTTCACCGAGAGGGGGATTTCTTCTGCTTGTCCTTACATAGACTCTGCTCTGTCCTGCACATTTTTATTAAAATTAATTACTTCATGGTCATATTCTGAATCCATATAAACAGATTTTATCATAAAGTCTGCCGTTGCCTTATTCACTGCCATAGGGATATCGTACACCTGTGCAATACGCATCAGTGCCTTTACATCCGGGTCATGAGGCTGCGCAGTCAGTGGGTCAGAGAAAAACACAACAAAATCAATGACACCTTCTACTATCTTTGCCCCAATCTGCTGGTCGCCGCCCAGAGGACCGCTGTTGTAGCCTTTAATACACAGTCCCGCTTTATCAGCAATCAATCTTGACGTAGTACCTGTACCGTAAAGATTGTGCTGTTTCAAAATATCATAATTATCTTTGCACCACTGAATCAGCTTTGGCTTTTCGTTATCGTGTGCAATCAGGGCAATATTTTTCTTTTTTCCAATGGTAAATGTTACATATTCGTTCTTCATATTCCAGCCTGCCTTTCCCAATGAAATTTTTTCTTTTATCATATCATTTTCTCCCTGTGACGGCAAGCAGTTTCCAGTCTAATTTTCCTGTTCTCTTCATAATTTTCTTGTCCTAATCCAACGAAACTGCTACAATAGAGTCGAAACAAAGAAAACAAATGACAAAGAAAAGCAGGTACAGAACATCATGTATTACTTTATTATAAATCCTCACTCCCGGTCCGGGCATGGTCTTGAGGTCTGGCAAAAAGCTGACGCCATACTACAGGAAAAGGGTGTGGAATATACAACTTATTTTACAGAATATACCGGACACGCAGACCGGATTGCAGCCCATATTGCAGAACAAAGCTCCGTTGGAGGAACTTCCTGCACCCTGTCCGTAGTCGGTGGAGACGGCACACTGAACGAAGTGATAAACGGACTGGTGAAAAAGGATTTTTCCCATATTACCCTGGGCTATATTCCTACTGGTTCCGGAAATGATTTTGCAAGAGGTCTTGGACTTCCCACCGAAGTTTCTGCCTGTATAGAGGCTATTCTTTCTCCGAAAGCGTGTACTTTGACAGACATTGGAATGGCAGTCTCCAAAGAAACTTCCCGTTATTTTCTTGTAAGCAGCGGCATTGGCTATGACGCAGATATCTGCCGCAAGGTCATGGTTTCTCCGTTAAAAAAAGCCATGAATAAACTGCATTTGGGAAAATTGACCTATGTGCTTATCGCTCTGAAACTTCTGATTCAATACCGTCCCTGTCCTGTTTCCATGCGTCTGGACAGAGACAAAGTCCTGCACTTTTCCCGTTTTTTCTTCATTGCAGGCATGAATACGAAATATGAGGGCGGCGGCGTAAAATTCTGTCCCGACGCTCAATTCAACGACAGAAAACTGGACATCTGTCTTGCCGGAGAACTTGGAAAATGCAAAATTCTGGCCTTGTTTCCCACCGCTTTTTTCGGCAAACACACCTGGTTTTCCGGCGTGAAAACCTACCGCTGCGACAGTCTGGAAATTCACAGCCGTGTTCCTCTTCCTGTCCACTGTGACGGA
The DNA here is from genome assembly GCF_037890365.1 of Blautia sp. HCN-20427. Classification (NCBI taxonomy): domain Bacteria; kingdom Bacillati; phylum Bacillota; class Clostridia; order Lachnospirales; family Lachnospiraceae; genus Blautia; species Blautia sp. HCN-20427. The sequence goes on from NZ_JBBKBX010000001.1 coordinate 219,536, forward strand.
GAATCTATGGGAGAAACAGACCGCCTGCTGCTGCGTGTTTCCGGTAAACAGATACCTGTGCTTCTTCGCTAAACAAGGAGGGATACCTATGAAAATACTGTTACTTACTGTGTGTATTGCAGTTTTCCTTTTCTGCCTTTATTTTTACTGTATCATGCCCCGCTTTTCCAGGAAAAAAGAGGCTAAAAAATTTCTCCACTACCTGTTTGCACACCGAGGACTATTTACCCCTGACCAGTCCATTCCTGAAAATTCCATGGCCGCTTTTACCCATGCCATCCGGCATGGGTATGGTATCGAACTGGATATTCAACTGACAAAAGATAAGCAGGTAGTTGTGTTTCATGACCATACGCTGACCCGGATGTGCGGCATTGACCTTCCCGTCTGTGAGATGACCTACGAAGAACTGCAGAAATTTTCTCTCCTGCATACGGAAGAAAAAATTCCCCTTTTTGAGGATGTTTTAAAGCTGGTAAAGGGAAAAGTTCCCCTTCTGATAGAGATAAAACTGCCGACTATACGCACGGAAACCTGTGTGCTTGCAGACCGTCTTCTGCGGCAGTACAATGGAGATTACTGCATTGAGTCCTTCAATCCTCTGGCTCTCGGTTGGTACAAAAAACACCGAAAAGATGTCATCCGGGGACAGCTTTCAGCCAACCTGACCCGGCCGGTAGCCGAAGGCGGTTATATTCTCTGCTTCCTGGTAAAATATCTGCTTTTAAACTTTATCGGAAGACCGGATTTCATCGCCTATTGCTACAAAGATACCCAGAATGTCAGCTTCTTACTGAACAAATGTCTCTGGCATACGCCTACTTTTGCCTGGACAGTCCGCTCGGAACAAGTACTGAAAACTTCTGTGAAAAAGTTTGATTCTGTCATTTTCGACAGTTTTGTACCAACAAATGAATATAGTGTGTAATATTTATAAAACAACTATAAACTGCATTGTTATCGGATTTCCTCTGTGCTATAATGAGATTCATAAAAAGACGGTATTCTGAATACTGTGTGAGAGGTGTGAAACTTTGAAATTCCTGAAAAAATATCAACATACCTGGATAATTCCCATCTATGGAATTTTGTACATGCTGGCTTTCCAATATGTGGAGCAGCGCAAAGTACCGGTTACAATTATTCATATGAAGATAGATGACTATATCCCCTTCTGTGAATATTTCGTGGTTCCTTATTTTTTATGGTTCGGCTATATTGCATTGACGGTTTTTTATTTTGCTTTCATGAATCAAAATAAAAAAGAATACTGGCAGCTGATTCTTACACTGGGAATTGGTATGACACTTTTTATCGTAATTTCCATCCTATTTCCCAATGGACAGGATTTACGCCCCAACCTGACAGGCGACAGTATTTTTATTCAGATGGTACAGCACTTATATCGGCTGGATACGCCTACTAATATTCTGCCAAGTATTCATGTATTTAACACCGTAGCCTGCTGCGTAGCTATTTTCCGTCATTCGGAATTCCACAGTCATAAGGTTCTTCTGGCGGGAACGGGTATTCTGAGTGTTCTGATTATTCTTGCAACCGTATTTTTGAAACAGCATACCGTGTTGGATGTAGTTGCTGCATTTGCATTATATCTCTGCTGTTTTCAGCTTATCTATAAACCTAAAACCGTACAGGCTGAACAGCCTGCACGAGCATAAAAATTGAGCCTGGAAAGGTTTAAACTTCCTTTCCGGGCTCAATTTTTCTTAATTAAATCCATAAAACTTCTGCACAACTTTATATATGGACACAGACAAATCTCTTCCGCCTTTTCCCGGAAGATTCACGCCTCTTCCCAGAATACTCAGATACAGCTTCCGGTAAATCCCCGCGTCTGCATTTTTTAAATACCGCCACAGTTCTCTCTTCTTTGCCAGATTCTCCTCTGTCCCGGAACGAATCAGCATAATCGAAGACACTGCCATAATAATATCCAGATATCGAAGCATATAACTCCTCAGATTTTTATTGAGATTTTTCACTCCCGCAATGGTGTCAATCATCAGTTTGTTCACTCTTATCTGCTGGTCAATTCTGCGTATCATGATCTCTTCATTTACAGATTGATCATCTCTCCCGATAAAATAGCGATAAAAATTCACATTCATATAATACATAGTCTGCACATACGGAAGCGGCTGGTATACAAACAGATTATCCACATAAAAAGTATGCTTGGGAAGTTCCAAACCACAGTCTCTTAGCAAACCTGTCCTGTAAATAACCGAGTGCATCAGAATGTATTTTCCCAAAGGCATTCTGTTCATTTCCTTCCAGGTGAAAATTTTATTCTGAGGCATATAGGTTCTATATTTCATTACTTTCTTCCGCTTTGCCCCCTGCTTTTCATAGACAAAGTTACTTATCATCATATCCAGAGTCTGCGGACCTCCGGTAATCTCCAGAAGCTTGTCCAGAATAGCAAGATAGGCGTCCTTATTTACCCAGTCGTCACTGTCCACCACTTTAAAATACAAACCCGTAGCGTTCTTCAGCCCTGTGTTGACCGCCTCTCCGTGACCGCCGTTTTCCTGATGGATAGCTTTTACAATCTCCGGATATTTTGCCGCATATTCATCTGCTATCTTTGCTGTATCATCTTTCGAACCGTCGTCTACAATTAAAATTTCCACCAGATTCCCGCCTTCCAAAAGGGAATCCACACAGTTTTTCATATAGTCCTGTGAGTTGTAACACGGAACTGTAATTGATAATAATTTCACCTAAAAGTCCTCCTCGATAAACTTTCTGTACGCTGAAAAAGCGGAGGGAATGGGGTATTTTCCCCTGGATTCTTTCCTGTCCACAAATATCAGACTGCCCACTTTCTTTTCTTCCGTCGCTGCGACTTTAATAAAGTAGCCTTTCATTCTCCATTCTACATGGGAAAAAATATGCTTTGCCTCTCCTGCTTCCCGTATATGAAGAGGTATCAAATGCAGGCCTTTGACAAACGACAGAATCTCCTCTTCTGTCAGATATCCTTCCTTGTTGGGCAGCTCATAAAGCCCTGCCAGAAGCCCCTTTGGAGGACGTTTGGAAATGGCAAATTCCTGACCGTTCTGAATCACCAGAACCGTTCTTTCTTCTATTTTCCGCTGCTTTTTCGCTGCCTTTTTTGGATACTCCATTACCGTGCCATGTGCATAAGCCTGACATACCCGGGCTACCGGACAACACTGGCACTTTGCCATACCATTTGGTACGCAGACCGTAGCTCCCAGTTCCATTAAACTCTGATTGAAATCCCCCGGACAGTCCTTTGGCATAATTTCCAGAAGAGCCTCTTCCGTCTTTTTCTTCATAGACTGCTTCAGGATGTCCTCTGGATTTTCCGTAATTCTGGTGATTACCCGAAGTACATTTCCATCTACCGCAGGTCTTGGTATTCCGTAGGCAATAGACGCCACAGCGCCTGCCGTATAGCTGCCGATTCCCGGCAATTTCAGCAGCTTTTCATAATCTGCAGGAAGCCTTCCGTCATACTGTTCCATGACCTCTCTGGCTGCTTTCTGCATGTTTTTTACCCGGTTATAATATCCCAGACCTTCCCACAGCTTCAGCAGACGTTCTTCGGGACATTCTGCCAAATCCTTCACTTCGGGTAGGGCAAAAAGGAAACGTGCATAATACTCTTTTACCGCCTCTACCCTTGTCTGCTGCAGCATAATTTCCGATACCCAGACATGGTAAGGTGTGGGGTCTTCCCGCCATGGAAGACTCCTTTTATTCTCTCTATACCAGGCAAGCAGCGGTTCTCTAATCTGCTCTAACATTCTGTCTCCTGTTCTCTTATTTTTGTATTTCCGTTAAGATAAACCCTAACAGGTTTTGACAGATTTATCAAGTCTTTTCTCACATCACATGCATAGGCCAGAATGTGCACTCCCGCCTGCTGTGCTTCTCTTAATGCCGCTCCAAATTCCGGATGTGTTGCTTCATTTGGCTCAAAATACTTTACATTTGCCATCTGTACGACAAACATAATATATGCCTCATATCCATCTTCTATACACCGGCACAATTCTTTCACATGCTTAACGCCTCTTTCTGTTGGGGCATCTGGAAAACGTACCACACCGTCTTCCTCCAGCGTCACTCCTTTTACTTCCATAAAACACTTCCTGCCCTGGCTTTCGATATACAAATCAAATCTGGAATTGCCATAGGTGACTTCTCTTTTTACCCTTGCCTCTTTTCCGAAAAGATTCCCCTTCAAAAGCCATTCCTCTACGACTTTATTGGGTATCTGGGAGTCCATATTAATGAGTCTTTCTCCCTTTTTCACTGCTATTAAATCATACTGGGTCTTTCTGTTTGGATTGCCGCTCTTTTCCAAAAAAACAGGGGTGCCGGGAACTAATAATTCCCGGCACCTCCCTGTATTTTTCACATGACAGATTTCTACCTTTTCATCTATTTCCACATGGGCAATAAAACGGTTCGGACGCTTCAGAAAGATTCCTTCTCTGATATTTTCGTATTTCATGTTCGTCTCCTGTTAGTTGTCTTCTGTCAGCCCTTCATATACTTCTTTTACACTTGCAAAAATATAATCCGGCTTTACTTCGCTCTCTCGTATATCGCTAAGGGAAGCTTCACCGGACAACACGCAGATGGTATCCACTCCTGCCCGCTCTCCGGTCTTGATATCTGTGTACAGGCGGTCTCCTACAATCACTGTTTCCGCCTTGGTTTTATTCAGTTTTTTCAATACACAGTCTACCATAATCGGCTCTGGTTTGCCAATAAAAAATGGCTCTTTTCCCGTGGCGTTTTTCAGCATAATGCTCATAGAACCACAGTCAGGAATATATCCAAAGCTCACCGGACACACCAAATCCGGATTGGTTGCCAGATATGCCACATCTCTTCCCAGCATAATACAGGTATTCCGGATTTTCTCTGATGTATTTTCCGTATCAAAGCCCAAAAGCACCACTGTGGCCCGGTCATCCACCTCCGTTACTACCGAAATCCCGGCGCGGCGAAGTTCTTCCACTAAAGAGCGTGTACCCATGCAGTACACCCTCTGATTGGCATAGTTTTCCTGAAGATACATGGCAGTAGCCTGGCTGGAGGTATAAAAATTTTCATACGAAGCCTGAATTCCCATAGCCCTTACCTTTTCTATATAATCCTCCACCGATTTTGAAGAATTATTGGTAATAAACACATACTGTCCGCCTCTTTCCTCAATTTCCCGAAGCAAATCCAGCGTTCCCTCAAAAATCTCATTTTCATTATAAATCGTGCCATCCATATCCAACAGATACAGTGTTTTTTCCTTTAATCCTTCTGCATTTTTTCCCGTATAATCTACCATGTTCTCTCCTTTTCCAAACCTTTGCTGCACTTTTCCTATATTTTCACAGCCACATTTCTGGTAGCGACCACATCTGCTCCTGTGCCACATATATCTTTTAAAATCACATCTCCTATGGCAACCGGCGCTTTCACCGCAACTGTTTTTAATGCAGCCATGCATGCTCCTATTTTTTCTTTTGGAATATCTGAGGCTGTTTTTACGGAAACTACAGGTATATTTCCTCCAAGAACTTTCACACTGGAAGTCACAATACGAGTGGGGTTTGTCACCTCTTTTTCACCGTAGCTTTTTCCCTTCGGACAGGTGTTCCCCTCTACTTTTACCACTTTTCCCTGCTCCATGGTGACCGTCAGAGCACATCCCAAAGGACAGTTAATACAGATTAATTCTCTCGTCTCCATGTTTATGCCTCCTCCAATTTCATAATGATTTTATCCAATCCCGGCGCTGCTGTCAAATCCGATTTCTGTAAGGTAACCTGTTCCATTTCTCCCGGCGCCATTTTCTTTTTCTTCTTATGGAAAATTCGTTTGCTGCCGCAGTATACGCTGATATATCGGTCTTTATAGACAGCTCCCACCCGGAATCTCAGTGTCAGTTTTTCTTCCATATGCTCTGGACGAATCGTCTGCGGCACCGTATAGCGAATACCATTTTGAGGTTCTACTTCCAGTTCCCATGTCTCTTTTATCGCTTCTTCCTTCCAGTTGTGGATATACTCTGCGGCATGGCTACCTGCCCGTTTAGCTTCCTCGGAAACATAGTCCACCAGGTCGTGGACATGTAAGACATTTCCACATGCAAAAACTCCTTCCACACTGGTTTCCAGACTTTCATTTACCACTGCGCCAGAAGTGACACGAGACAGTTTTATCCCCATTTTAGCTGACAATTCGTTCTCCGGAATCAGGCCACAGGATAAAAGAAGGGTATCGCAGGAATAGAATTCTTCCGTTCCGGGAATGGGCTTTCTATTCTCATCTACCTCAGCCAGCGTCACTCCTGTCACCCGCTCTTTTCCCTGAATATCTACTACGGTATGGCTTAATTTCAATGGAATGTGAAAATCTTCCAGACACTGTACAATATTTCTCTGAAGACCGCCGGAATAAGGCATAAGTTCTGCCACAACTTTCACTTTTGCCCCTTCCAGGGTCATTCTTCTGGCCATAATGAGCCCAATATCACCAGATCCCAGAATCACCACTTCTCTGCCGGGCATATATCCTTCCATATTCACCAGCCTCTGTGCTGTGCCTGCGGTATAAATCCCTGCCGGACGGTATCCCGGAATATTCAGAGCCCCTCTTGGACGCTCTCTGCAGCCCATGGCCAGAATCACAGCTTTTGTTTTCAAAATCAGGAGTCCGTCCTTCCGGTTCATAGCTGTGACAGTTTTTTCTCCCCCGTCCTCGCTGATATCCAAGACCATGGTTTGCAGCTTGTAAGGCACCTCAAGCTCTGCCGCCCGGTCAATAAAACGCTGGGCATATTCCGGACCGGTAAGTTCTTCTTTAAAGGTATGCAGCCCAAAGCCATTGTGTATACACTGATTCAAAATGCCCCCCAGTTCCTGGTCCCTTTCCAGTATTAACAGGTTGGTAACGCCTTGCTCCTTTGCGGAAATTGCCGCTGCCAGTCCTGCGGGACCGCCTCCTATAATAATCAAATCATATCTGTCCATATCTCTTCTCTCTCCTCTCATACCTCTGTTAAAAGTCTGGATTTGCCGCCTGTTTTTGTAAGTTCCAAGGGGGATTTTTTCAGTTCTCTTGCCAGAATTTCCATAGTTCTTGGAGCACAGAAACCGGACTGACATCTTCCCATTCCGGCTCTTGTCCGCCGCTTAACACCATCTAAAGAGCGGGCACCCAAAGGTCTTCGGATTGCATTTACAATCTCTCCTTCCGTGACTGTTTCACACCTGCAGATGACGTTTCCATATGCCGGGTCTTCTTCTATGAGGCGGCGTATTTCCTCCGGTGACGCTTCCGACACGCAGGGAATATCCTTCCTGGTAGAAACAAAATCCGTTTTTTTCTCTGCGCCAAGCTGCTCTGAAATCTGTTTGGCAAGGTAAACGCCAATGGCCGGTGCACTGGAAAGTCCTGGGGATTCAATACCTGCGGCATTGTAAAAGCCTTTGGCATCCTCCGGTTCTCCCAGCACAAAATCTCCTCCTTTTTCTGTGGCGCGCAGCCCTGCAAAAGAGGTAATTACCATGGAAAGCGGTACATTTTCAGCGCTTTTTTTCGCCTGCTGGGACAGCTTGGCAATACCGGAAGCCGTAGTCTGAACCCCTTCTCTGTCTTCTATATCTTCTGCTGTAGGTCCTGCAAGAAGATTTCCGTGTACCGTAGGTGTAATCAGAACTCCCTTTCCCATAGCCGTAGGAAGCTGAAAAACTGTGTGGGAAACAAAGGTTCCGGCCTTCTTATCCATCAGGCAGTATTCTCCTTTTCTTGGGGTAATGGACAGTTTCCTTTTACTTACCATATTGTTGAATACGTCTGCATAAACCCCGGCTGCATTCACTACGCAGTGTGTTTCATAACTTCCTTTCTCTGTCTCAATACGATAACCTTCTGCTGTTTTTTCTATATTTTCTACACAAGTATCAAAGACAAATTCCACACCGTTCACATTGGCATTTTCCGCCAGGGCAATTGTCATTTTAAAGGGACATACAATGCCTCCTGTGGGGGCGTAAAGCATGGCTTTTACCTGGCGGGAAAGGTTTGGCTCCATCTCCCAAATCCTTTCTCCGGTAATAATTTCCAGCCCTTCTACCCCGTTTTTTTCACCTCTTTCTTTCAGTTCTTCCAGCTTTCCAATTCCCTCTTCTTCAAAGCAAAGCACCAGAGAACCATTCTGCTTATAAGGAAAATCCAGTTTTTCTGAAAGCTGCCGGATTCTTAAATTTCCCTCTACATTCATTCTTGCCTTCCAGGACCCCGGTTCTGCGTCAAAACCGGCATGAACAATGGCGCTATTTGCTTTTGAGGTGCCGCAGCACACATCTTCTTCCCTTTCCAGCACCAAGGTTTTCAGCTGATATGCTGACAGTTCTCTTGCCACCGCACTTCCGGTCACTCCTGCTCCAATTACTACAACATCATACATACTTAATCTCCTCCTCTTACCAAAAAGAGACAGCGCAAATGCTCATGAGTTTTCTCATAAGTCATCCGCTCTGTCTCCAATCTCCAGCGTAATTTTTAAATTTTATTTTCCTTTTTACATGAACCAGACGTCCTGTCTGGTGGTAGATATCGATACCGCGCCGGCATCTAACGCAGCCATAATATCTTCTTTATCTGCTATCAGTCCTCCTGCAATGACAGGCACTCTGCTTTCCCGGCAGATTCTGCGGATAATCTTCGGCATAACGCCGGGCAACACTTCAATCATGTCGGGACGCACACTTTCCGTCTGCTTTTGAATACTGTCAAACGCAATGGAATCAATGACAAAAAAGCGCATAATGGCAAACAGTCCTTCCTCCTTTGCTTCCCGTATGACTCCGGGTTTGGTAGAAATAATACCGTCTGCATGGGTAACGGATTTGATATACGTCACCGCAATTTCTTTACTGCTTAGTCCTGCAATCAGGTCAATATGAATGATTACCGTCTTACCTGCTGCTTTCAGCTTGCCTACAATTTTACCGATATTGCAGATGTCACCATACAGCACAAATACAATCTGGATATCGGAATGAAGACATTTTTTCAGACCTTCTTCATCTTTAATAGCGGCAATCACCGGACAATCTTCAAATTCTTCTATTCTTTTTCGATTCATCGCTTTTCCTTTCATGAGATCTCTGCCGTCTCTTCTATATACAAAAGACAAGACGATAAGACTGCCTGTACAGTCCTAACTCTTGTCTCTTTCTCTTTGTTTATTATACTACACAGCCATTTCTCTTGCAAGAAGTTTTCTGTGAGTTTTCCGTAAATTCCCGGTAAAATTCAGCGGTAAAAACACACAATAGGGCAGCCCGTTTCAATATTTTCATAGAAATTCCCGGCAAAAGAAACCGGCAGATTGATGCAGCCGTGAGAACCGCCGTACAGATAAATATCTCCTCCAAAATTCCAGCGCCAGTCAGCATCGTGAAGACCGATTCCTCCGTTAAAAGGCATCCAGTAAGACACCGGAGATTCATAATCATAGCTGCCATCCTCATTGGGTGCAGGTCTTAAAACTTGATTTCTCTGCTTGGCTTTCAGAGTGTATGTGCCTCCCGGTGTACGCCTTCCATAATTATAGTAGGTCCCTGATACAAAATCGCTGTCCATCAAAAGTGCGCCGTCCTTATAATACCACAAATGCTGGGCAGTAAGGTCCAGTTCCACATAAGTATCCCCTAAATCATTTTCCCCGTAAGCTGCTCCTCTTCTGGCATACACAGGCTCCCGTTCCACATTTGCATGAGCCTGAATATCTGCAAAAAGCTGCCGTCTCTCTCCCCTTGCATCAATCAAAAATCCGTAGTTGCCGCCTTCCACGGAAACCGGCTGTCCGGTGCTGGTACTGGTAATGGTTCTGGGTTTTCCTGCAGTGTTATATTTCTCCCCCAGAGCATTTACATACTCCCGGATATGTTCCTGCAGCACAGCTGTATTTTCCACATAATTGCCGTTTTCGTCATAAGTCATCCACTCCTTCACAGTCATGCCGTCCAGAATCTCCGTCTGCTCTCCGAAGGTATATTTCACGGTCACAGCAGCGCAGCTGTTCCATACCTCCTGCTGCTGTTTCAATGTCTCATTTTCCTTCGTCACTGCCGGAAGTTTATACACGCCGGATTCCTCAGCGGAAATCTCACTCTGACTTTTCCCCACAGCTTCTTTTGCCTTTTCCTGCAGCTTTTCCAGTTCTATAGCAGTTCCCAATTCTTCCTCTTTAATAACAAATTGGTTGTTTTTAAAGGCAATATAAGCGTCCTTTGGAGGCTTCATATTTGCTTCCTGTACACAGTCCATGGCGTTTATCTTTTCTTTCAAAAGGGATTCATCAAACGTAATATTTTCTCCGGCTGTATACTCTTTTGCATGAAAAAATCCGGTTATCCAGGCAAAGGGGTTTTGTTTTTTCAATGCTTTTTCTACCTCTTTATCCGGCACATAAGTATAGTCGATTTCCTTTCCGGAAAGGGACTCTTTTTTCCCCTCTTTCAGACTGATTTCCAGTGTATAATCCTCTACTTTTTCTTTTAATTTCTGCTCTGCCTCCTTTACCGTAAGGTTCGCGCAGGGTATATCATTGATTTGCGTTCCGTAAAAAAAGCGCTCTCTGTAATAAAAAGCACCTGCTCCATAGAAAATGCCTGCAGTAAGAAGCGCAATTCCACCTCCCAAAGCCGCTTTCTTCCAAAAGTCCGGTTTCCCCTCTTTCTTTTTCATTCTTGTTTCTCCATTCTCTTTTCGTTCTTTCTGTTATGCCAACTCTTAGTCTATGTATCCGATTTTATTTTTATGAAAAATTTTTATTTCAGGCGTAATTTTTTGCCTCTTTCATTCGGATATATAAAGGAAGAGAAGATTTTATTTTATCTTCCCTTTACCCTTTAATGCGGACCAGGACCGTGACATCCTGGTCCTTTTTTCTGCAAAATAATATCATTATTTTCCATAATTTTTCAAAAAATGTCAAGATTTCTAACAGAAAAAAATCTATGAGAACAGATGAACTTTTATTTACCCAGACGAATCACATTCCAAGAGGCTTTTTTCAACAAACTGGTTGCCACGCCCTCATCCAGTTTGCTTCTGTCATCTGCGTTCACCGGATAAACCTTTTCTCCTATCAGGCTGTTTGTAGCCTTCAGGTCTTCGTTTTCCAAAACAATATGTTCCAACAGACGATAGCCCTCAAAGCTTCTGACATCTGTGGTTAATTCCACATCTTCTTCTAAGTTACGATTCACTGCAAAAATTGTAACTTCATCTTTTTCTTCATTATATACTGCAATAGATTCCACGTCTGTGATTTCATCATGCTTTGCTGTAGCATGCTTGGTACCTGAAATTACCGGCTGCAGCGCAATACCCCTTCCGTATTTGGAGGCATGCATGAACGGATAGAAAATCGTCTGCTTCCATGCACCGCCTGCTGCATCTGTCATAATCGGTGCGATAACATTTACAAGCTGCGCCAGGCAGGCCATCTTCACACGGTCTGCATGTTTCATCAGTGTAATCAGCATCAGACCTACCAGCAATGCATCTTCAAAGTTGTAAATATCTTCCAGCATTGGCGGCGCTACCTGCCATGGATGGTTTTCTGTAATATCATCGTCAGCCGCATTGGAATGGAACCATACATTCCACTCATCAAAACTTAAGTTCATAGTCTTTTTGCTGCGTTTTTTCGCTTTTACATAATCACAGGTTGCGATAATGGTACGAATGAAATCGTCCATGTCATCTGACTGCGCCAGGAAATCATTGCTGTCGTTGTCCCTGTTTCCATAGTACTGATGCATAGAAATGTAATCCACATAATCATAAGTATGAGACAGTGTTACCGCTTCCCAATCCGGGAATGTGGGCATTTCACGGTTGGAGCTTCCGCAGGATACCAGTTCAATAGTGGGGTCAATCAGTCGCATGGCTTTGGCTGTTTCCTCTGCCAGACGTCCGTATTCCTCCATGGTTTTGTGTCCAATCTGCCATGGACCATCCATTTCATTTCCCAGGCACCACACTTTGATGTTGTGCGGTTCTTTTACCCCGTGTTTCCTACGCAAATCACTGTATTTTGTACCGGACGGGTGATTGCAGTATTCCAACAGGTTGCAGGCATCTGAAATTCCTCTGGTTCCCAGATTCACTGCCATCATCACCTCTGAATTTACCTGTTTTGCCCATTTGGAAAACTCGTTTAAACCAATTTCATTTTTCTCCAGACTTCTCCAGGCCAGTTCCAGACGGTGGGGTCTCTCCTCCACTGGCCCCACAGAATCTTCCCAATAGAAATTCGATACGAAGTTTCCGCCCGGATAGCGAATAATGGGCACATCCAGCTCTTTTACCAGTTCTACTACGTCTTTGCGGAAGCCATTTTCGTCCGCTGCCGGATGTCCCGGCTGGTAGATACCTTCGTATACTGCTCTTCCCAGATGTTCTATAAAAGAACCATAGATTCTTTTGTCAATTGGGGCAATCTGAAATTCTTTGTCTAACACCATTTTTGCTCTTCTGCTCATAATATAAACCTCCAAATTTTTGTAATACAATTATTCTTTTACAGCACCTGCTGTCATTCCTTCGATAAAATATCTCTGGAAACAGATAAATAAGATGAAAATAGGAATAATGGAGAATACCGAACCAACTACCAGCAGGCTGTAATTATCACCATAAGGATTGATTAAAGTATTCAGACCAATAGTCAGTGTATACTTCTCTGAAGAACGAATCACCAACAGCGGCCACAGATAATTATTCCATGCATTCATACCGTTTAAAATAGCCATAGCGGAAAATGCCGGTTTCATAATCGGTACAATCAGGCGGAAGAAAATTCCGTACTCTGTACAGCCGTCAATACGACCTGCTTCAATCAAAGATTTCGGCAGTCCCAAAAGATACTGTCTGAAGAAGAAAATCGTAGACGCATGAGCCAGAAACGGCACAACCACTGCAGCGTAATTATCCATCATCCCCCAGGAAGAAATCTGCTTGTAAAGAGGAAGCATAATAACTTCAAAAGGGATGGACAAAATAATCAGTACAATAACAAAAAAGAAATTTTTTCCTTTAAAATCGTATGCCGCAAACCCATAGGCCACAAAGGAACTTACCAACAGGGTCAGTACCACGGTTATCACCGTCAGCAGCAAACTGTTTCCAAACCAAATCCAGTAATCATGACTTCCGGTAAACAGAAGCACATAGTTATCCAACGTCATATTCGCCACGTCCAGATTCAGGTTCAAACCATACTGAAGAAGGTGATTTCCCGGTTTGAAGCTTGCCAATACAATAGCATAAACCGGTATAATAATTAAAATTGCAAGAATAGAAAAGAAGATGACCATACCTATGGTAGCCATTTTGTTTTTTCTCTTCTGGCTTTTTCCTATTGCTTCTGCTGCCATACTATCTCTCCTCCTTCTTGAATGTACCAGTTGCGATTAACTGAATCATATTGATAACCATAACGACTAAAAGTAATACCAGACCAACGGCACATGCATAACCCATGGCACGTTTTTCAATCCCCTGTCTGTACAGGTATCCTACAATGGTCAAACCAATATTCTGCGGGGAATTGTTTCCTTTCCACAGCATGAAGGATTCCAGAAACATGGATAAACCTGCATAAATACTAATAGTCAGCACATAAACAGTCGTAGGTTTTACCAGGGGAAAAGAAATTTTAATAAACTGCTGCCACTTGGAAGCGCCGTCAATAGAAGCTGCCTCGTAAATATCCGTTGGAATACTCTGCAGTCCTGCCAGGAAATACAAAATATTTACACCTGTCCATCTCCAACATGCTACAATCAAAAGTGCAAAATATCCTGTCCATTCTCCCTTTAACCACTTAATCGGAGATTTACCAAGAAGCTCCATAATCTGGTTTGCCAAAGAGGTATCCATTTCGCCAAACATCAGACGGAAAATCGTACCAGCTACAACCACAGAAGTCAGAGCCGGAAGAAAATATACGGATTTAAAGAATCCCTGTCCTTTCATCAGCTTACTGTTTAACATGCTGGCAAACAGCAAGGGAAACGGTATCAGCAGAATCAACGTACCAATCATATATTTGAGGCTGTTGTAAACCGCTTTAAAAAACATTTTATCAGTCAAAAGGCGGGAATAGTTATCAAATCCAACCCATTTGTCCTTTAACACATCCTGAAAGCTGAGCAGCACACCATTTCCTATGGGGAACAGCCAGAACAGAAGAATGGTAAGTACAAAGGGAAGAATAAATACATAAGGAGCAGCCTTTTGTGAGTATAAGAATTTCTTTACTTTATTCATGGTATCCATAACTCCTTTCACTTGCTTTGGAAAGCAACCGGGGGCAGTCGCTTCTTACAACAGCCCCCGGTTGATATATGCTGATTATTCAGCAAATTCATTTTCCAATGTGTCCTGTGCAGAATCAAGTGCTTCTTTTACATCTACATCAGATTCAAAAATATCATTCAGAGTCTGTGTTGTGAATACGTTATTAATAGAAGGCATCTTTTCATCTGTGTAGCAGTCTAACAGTCCAATGCTGTCCTGTACTTCCAGAAGCGCGTTAAATGGTTTTGTGTTGAAATACTGTACAAACTGGTTGTCCGGATTTTCTGTCAGGGCTGTGTCTGTCCATACCTCTGTGTTTACAGGGTCAAATCCCAATACATTGTAGATTTCATGGCTTGCTTCATCAGACAATTTAATGTAAGCGAATACTTCTGCCGCAAGGTCTGCGTGTTCGCCGGAAGCTACAACCGCTGTACCGGTACCGCCGCCGCCAATCGTTTTTACTGCGTCATTGTCTCCCCATACCGGAGGAACTGCAATGGCCACTTTCCCTTTCAAATCTGTCATGTAGCTTGTGTAACGGCTTGTCTGCCAGAATGGCATAATGGCTGCTGCCACATCGCCGCTGTTGTACAGAGGATATGCTTCTTCGTTATCCGGCTGTCCCCCTGCGATAGTATCAAGAGCCCCTGCTGTCTGCATATCTTTTAAATACTGCAGACATTCTGCCATGGTGTCATTATTTACGTCCAGGGAACCGTCCTCTTTTAAATAGCTGCCGCCTTTTTGAGCCAGCATCAGGTTTAAAGTCCACTGTGCGGTTGTCTCTGCCGCTGCAAAGGTTTTTCCTGTAGCTTCTTTGTATTTGATACCTGCATTTTTAAAATCTTCCCAGGTTTTGATAGCTGTATAGTCAATACCTGCTGCTTCCAGTTCTTCTGTATTGTAGAAAGCAACCGTAGTACCAACATGTGTTGGGAAACCATAATATTTGCCGTCTTTTGCATATAAATCAAGTCTGGATTCCACTACCTTATCTTTGTATGGTTCAATGGCATCTGTCAAATCCATCAGTCCGATTTGTCCTGTAGTAAAGGCCGGGAACTTACCAAGCTCAATATCTACAACATCCGGTGCACCTTCTCCGGATTCCAGTGCCAGAGATAATTTGTTATGCATGTCGTCATAAGCCATATTGGAAAGTACCAGTTTTACTTTCTTATCCGGGTTCTCTTCATTCCACTTTTCTGCCATTTCCGTGTAGAAATCCTGATGATTTTCAATGAAGGTCCACACATTTAAGGTCGTAACATTATCGCCCTCTACCTCCATCTCTCTTTTTCCGGTTTCCTTTTTGTCTCCATCAGATTTTCCTCCGCAGCCTGCTAACATACTTCCTGCCATTGCTGCACATAATACTGCTGCCAACACTTTTTTCTTCATAACCAGTGTCCTCCCTTATTCCTTTTTTATCACTATCAGAAACCCTCTGTTTCTGTATGATACACCTTAATTTTTTATCAGTTCTTTTATCCAGACCGCCATTTCTCCTGTCTTTCGATTTCCCCAGTTACAATAGGGAACCGCTTTCCATACTGTATCTTCAAATACTGGTTTCCGTTCGCCGTAAAGACTGCCGTCCTCCCAGCCTTTCATGGAAATACACTTTCCTTTGAGTTTTACACTCACAATACCGCCCAAGAGATTCGGTTCATAAACTTCTTCCGGCTCGGTCTGTGTATCTATGTAACCGGAGGAGAGATTGCTTCCATTGTCCGCTTCTTCCAGACAATAAACCAACGGTCCTCTCATAACCGCTACCCGTCCTTCATCTGCTCTTACCTTTGGATTTGCCCGTACAAAGCGTGCTTTCATTTCAAATTTTAAAGTGATTTCTTCCCGATTTCCCAGGTTTTCCAAAAGCAGATATCCTTTTTGTATAACGGGATTTTCCAGCTTCTCTCCATTTCTGTATATCCGGAATTTTTTCATGTATCCCGGAATCCTGAGGGCTATTTTCCCGCCAATCCTGTTCTCGGTCTTTTCTTCCGCAGTGTTCATTCTCTCTGCCAGGATTTTTACAGTTCCGTCTGTAAGATAATGACTGTCCATCTTGACCTTGTAGAGCCTTCCTTTCATTTTGACTTCAGTCTCATTAGAAACATAAAGATGGATGTAAAGAGCTTCTTCATCTTTTCCATACACGTACTGTCCCAACGAAGCCAGGGTTCTTGCAATATTAGGTGGACAACAGGCCACTCCAAACCATTTCTGCCTGACCGGTTTTACATGTTCCAAAGAGGTCCTCTCCAGACAGTTATCCGGCCATACTTCCAAAGGATTTACATAAAAGAAACTTTTTCCGTCCATGGCGATTCCTGCCAATACAGTGTTGTAAAGTGCCTGTTCCACAATGTCTGCATAAGAAGCATCTCTTGTCATATCTCCCATGCGTTTCCCAAACATAGCCAATCCAATGGAAGCACAGGATTCGGAATAATTTCTGTCATTTGGTAAATCATAGTCTGTCGTAAATCTTTCCAGCAAACCAGAAGAACCAATCCCTCCGGTAATATACATTCGCTTTTGCACCATGTTGTTCCAAAGAGTTTCACAGGCTTTTTCCAGTTCCTTGTCCTGGTATTCGTATGCCAAATCAGCCATGGCGCTGTACAGATAAACAGCTCTTACTGCGTGTCCCTCTGCTGTTTTCTGTTCTCTTACCGGAAGATGTGACTGGGAGTATTCCGGCTGGTATCCTGCAAATTCCGGAAAAATCTGTTTGTATTTCTCCCCTCTCTCTTCCTCTTCAAAGTAATTCCCGCCCTGTCCTCTGGCATCTATGAAAAACTTTGCTGTATCCAGATATTTCTTCTCTTTGGTTACCCGATAAAGCTTCACCAATGCCAATTCAACTTCCGGGTGTCCGGGATATCCATGGCACTGACCTTCCTTTGGTCCAAACTTTTCACAGATAACATCAGCAAATCTTGATACAATTTCAAGAAACTCTTTTTTCCCCGTTGCCTGATAATAAGCAACGGCCGCTTCTATCATGTGCCCTGCCGTGTAAAGTTCATGTCCTTCTTTCAGATTCGTCCACCTTCTGTCCGGTTCCTGAATCGTATAATAAGTATTGAGATAACCGTCTTCACACTGTGCTCTTCCAATCAAAGCAATGGTCTCATCCGCCAGTTTCTCCAGCTTTTCATCTCTTCCCGAAGAAGCCAGGGTAAAGGCAACTGCTTCCAGCCATTTTGCCACATCCGTATCCTGAAAAACCGCTCCCTGAAATTCTCCGTTTTCTTCTCCCGCTGCAATCTTAAAGTTCTTGATACAGTGGCTGGGTTGTGCACCTTCCACCCGGTCATTTAAAGTATCCCACTGATAGGGAAGAATTACGTCCTTCACCAGTCTGATATACTTATCCCAAAAGCTGTCTTGAATGTGAACCGCATGCAGCGGAATACTTTCTAACTTCACTCTTTCCATACACTTTCACCTGTCCGCCTTATTAAACGTTTAATACTTCAAACCCTCTTTTACCGATAATTTTCTTTTTTCTATCTATAATTTCTTCTCTATAGATATGTATTCATGGTTTTTAAGATTTATAAAACGTTTTATAAAAGGCTTTTATTAATTTTTCTTATTTATATCATACCCATACCCTAAAAATAAAGCTTGTATATTCACTATTTTAACGATTAATATTTATAATATCTCTTTTTTACTCTTTTTTTCTTTTTATATCTTTATTTTTCATATTTATCACAACTATATTAGATTATAAATCGTTTAACTATGTGCATTTTTACCAATGTCTTATTCTCCTGCTCCTTATTTTCCAAGGATTTTCATACTTTTCTTTTGTATAATTTAACTAAAAAACAGCTCTTCAAAACTTTTTTGATGTTTTGAAAAGCTGCAATTTTTCTTTTACTTGTACCCTCTCTTCTTAAACTTGTACCATTATTTTCCTGCCATTTTCAACTCCTGCACAGATTTCCTCACAAGTCTGTGACAAGGCATCTGATACACCAATTCTTCCTTCTGAGAGGAAATTTTGCCATCCAGCATCTCTATCATAACCTCTGCAGCCCGGTATCCAATATCATGCAGCGGCAATGTAATCGTTGTCAGAGGCGGCTTATAATAACTGGATAATTCTCTGTTGTCATACCCTACCACGGAAATTTCCTCCGGAATTTTCTTTTTCATTTCATCTGCCCAATCATATACGCCGCCTGCCATAATATCATTCATACAGAAAATGGCCGTAACCTTTCGCTCGAAAAGCACACCAGCCCCTTTATACCCGGTTTCCCGATTCCAATCACCATAATAGACAAGTTCCGGTTCATAAAGCAGACCATTGTCCCGCAATGCCTTCTGATATCCCACAAGCCGGGCCTGCATATGAAGACTATCGCTTTTTCCCGTAATGACACCAATACGCCTGTGCCCCTGTCCTATCAGATACTGCACAGCCTCATAAGCCCCATGTTCATCGTCTACAACTACAGAAGGCACTTTCCCACTCTGCGTGTATCCGTAAGCCATGACGGCCGGAATTGGCAGATTATCCGGAATACAATGCATAATTCTTTCATGAGCAGTCACATAGATAATCCCTTCCACCTGCTTTGCCATCAGCTTTCGGATTTCCTGTTTCACAAGACCATAATAATCTTCCTTGCTGTAATACACATCATTATATTTTTTAAATAATCGCATGTTCGTAAGCAGAATCTGATAATCGATTTCCTGACAATATTCTGTAATGCCGTCAATAATATCCGGAATACTGAAAATAGTCATATCCTCTGCAATGACACCGATGCTTCTTGTATTTTTCATTTTCAGATTTTTTGCCACATAATTTGGTGTATAATCCATTTTTTCCACAGTCTTCAATACCAGACTGCGGGTGGCCTCACTGGCTCCCGGCTTCCCGTTCAGAATATTGGAAACTGTGGCAATCGATACGTTACATGCTTTTGCTATTTCTTTTATAGTTGCCATATAAAATATTCTTCCCCTTTTTATTTTCGTCTTTACTTAAACGTTTTACTTTTCTCATAGTTCTATTAAACAACTACTTCTCTGCAGTTGTCAACCTTTTTCTAAAATTCCCGGCAGACTGCCGGGAATTGTCTCATTTTACTCTGATTTTCTGTCCTGTATAGATTTTATCGGGGTTTTTTATCCCGTTCATTTTCGCAAGCTGCTGATAAGTGGTACCGTACTTTACAGCAATTTTGGAAAGTGTATCACCTGATTTTACGACATAAGACTGTTCTGTATACTCCTGGTACAGTCCACGAATATCTCCATCATTGACCCAGCAGAGCTCTTTGTCTAAGAGATACGGATTCCTGACGCCGGACTGAATCTTCGTAATGACGCCGTGATTCTTTTCCATTTGGGATGCCGGGATTGCTTTGCTGTTTGGGTCTGTACTGGAAGCATAGCAGGTAGAGAACACCACATGCTCTCCTACTCTATGCTTAAATCCTGATACTAACGGTTTATTTATATTTCCCAGTCCAATATATTTATCCCAGGCTGCCGCATCTCCATAAAAAATAGAACAGTCCAGATTTCCTTCATGACCGTCAATGCGTCCCACAGACGTCCACTGCCACAAAGCCATCGTTTTCCAGTATTTTACTGATGGTGCCGGACCTGCTCCTGCCATATCCCAGTTGTAATCCGGTATGTTATCCCTGTATTTTGCGCACCAGAGACCATAATCTGCATTTGCTACCGCGGACCAGTCATAGCGGTTTACTACACTTTCGCTGGTATATAACATAGGTTTGCATCCATATGCCCTTTCTACAATCTGCAGCCATTTCAATGCCCATGCTACATTTGAGGTATCTTTGTCCTCCCAGTCCAGCACAGGGATGGCTTTGCCAATGTACCCTTTTGTATTTTCGATAAAAAACGCTGCCTCTGCTTCCGGGATGTTTCCATTTGCATTTCTCGCAAAATGGTATACACCCAATTTTTTTCCTTGTCTAAATGCCTTCTGAAATTCTCTGTCACAATAAGGATTTACATACGTACAGCCTTCCGTGGCCTTTACAATAAGCGCATCAAAATCTATATTTTCCTGCGCCATATTTCCCTGGTGAGATGCTGCATCAAGAACTCTTAAACTCATATCCTATCCTTTCTTCCGTCACTCATACCGACAGATACAAAAAAGAGAGCCCGTTCCAGCCCTCTTTGGTTCTATTTTCTAATATTTCATTTAAACTCGTTGCTGTTCCTCTCTCTGTTTATTTTACACATCTCTTCTCCTCAGGGTTCCTACAACATGTTATAACAATACATATACAAAAAAGCCTAGTAAATACTAGACTTTTAAAGCAGGGGATGAGGGATTCGAACCCCCATCGACGGTTTTGGAGACCGGTGCTCTACCATTGAACTAATCCCCTATATAAACTTTCTCAAT